>NZ_WIWL01000171.1:0-165438 GCF_009600105.1 Pseudomonas sp. FSL R10-0056 | reverse complement strand
GTACCGCCGCGACCATGAAACAACAGCAGCTCGACGCCTTGCTCACGGCAGATATTGACCAGGGCTTCCTGCGCCCGGTACTGCGCCCAGGCGGCCGCGGTGGTGCCCGCATCCTTGGCCGAGTCGGAATAGCCGATCATCACTTCCTGCGGGCCCTGCAGGTGCGCGCGATAACCCGGCAACAGCAGCAGGCGCTCGATCACCGGCCCCGCATTGTCGAGGTCGGCGAGGGTTTCGAACAGCGGTACAACCCGCATCGGCCGCTCCAGCCCAGCCTCCTTGAGCAATAGTTGCACCGCCAGTACATCCGAGGCAGCACCGGCCATCGAGATCACGTAGGAGCCCAGCGAGGCGCCCGGTGCGGCAGCGACTTCGCGGCAGGTCGCCAGCACTTCGGCGGTGTCGGCACCCGGCTTGAAATATCCGGGCAACAGCGGCCGACGGTTGTTCAATTCGCGCATCAGAAAGCTAAGACGCGCATCTTCGTCCCAGTCCTCATAGCGGCCCAGGCCCAGGTAATCGGTGATTTCAGTCATGGCCGAGGCATGGCGTGCAGCATCCTGGCGCACATCGAGGCGCACCAGGAACAGGCCGAAGGTTACAGCCCGACGCAGGAAATCGAGCAGCGGGCCATCGGCAATTACGCCCATGCCACAGGCATGCAGGGACTGATAACACAGCTGCAACGGCGCCAGCAGTTCGCGATTGTCCTGCAGCACTTCAGGCGGCGCGGCCTGGGTGCTCTGCAAGGCTGTATGCGCCCAATTGCGGGTGGCCCGCAGGCGTTCACGCAATTGTTTGAGTACGGCGCGATACGGCTCGGCGCTGTCGCCTGCGGCGGCCAGCAGTTGCGCCGAGGCCTGTTGCATCGACAGATCGGCCGCCAGTTTGTCGATATCGCGCAGGTACAGGTCCGCCGCCATCCAGCGCGCCAGCAGCAGTACTTCACGGGTAACGCTGGCCGTGACATTGGGATTGCCATCACGGTCGCCGCCCATCCAGGAAGCAAAGCGGACCGGTGCGGCCTCAAGCGGCAAATGCAGGCCGGTCGCGGCATGCAGGGCCTTGTCAGCCTTACGCAGCATATGCGGCACGGCGTGCCATAACGAATGCTCGATCACCGCAAAACCCCACTTGGCCTCATCCACAGGGGTAGGTCGGGTGCGACGGATTTCTTCGGTGTGCCAGGCCTCGGCGATCAACCGCTGCAAGCGCTGATGGATCTCGGATTTTTCCGCGAGGGTCAGGTCACGATGGTCCTGGGCCGCCAGTTGCTCGGCTATGGCATCGTACTTCTGGATCAGGGTGCGGCGAGTCACTTCAGTGGGGTGTGCGGTGAGTACCAGTTCAATTTCAAGACGGCTGACCTGGCGCGCCAGCGACTCGGGGTCATGGCCTTCGGCGAGCAGGCGCGCAAGCAGTTGCGGCAACACCAGCGCCTCAAACGGCTGGGGCTGGCCTTCTTCACGGCGGTGGATCAGTTCGTACTGCTCGGCAATGTTGGCCAGGTTCAAAAACTGGTTGAAGGCTCGCGCAACGGGCAGCACTTCGTCATCGCCCAGGGCGTCCAGAATGGCGCTTAACTCCTCGCCGGTGGTGCCGCGCCGGTCGGCTTTGGCCCCCTGGCGAATGCGCTCGATCTTGGCGAGAAAAGCTTCGCCGTATTGGTCACGAATCGTATTACCCAACAGCTCACCCAGCAGGTGAACATCATCGCGCAAGCGTGCATCAATATCGGTCATCAGCAGTTTCTCCAGCAGGATCCGGGGACAGCTCGTGCCCCAAGAGTGCGTTGCAAAGGCAGTTGGAGGCAAGCCATGGGAAGCACAGATTTAAAAAAATGCGCTGACCAATCGGTCAGAAAATCTTTTAGGCCAAATGCCATCTTTTATTGAACTATTCAAAAAACGCTTCGGTCACAGCCATTAACCATCACCGCTGGAACTCGTGTTCCAACACTCCGGGTGACGTCGCCAGTCGTGATGGAATTTGCTTTTTTAAGGAGCTTCCCAATGGAGTTGAAGACCATGATGACCCGCACTGTCAAAACCACCTCACCTCGCCTGCGCGGGCTAAAACTGGCTGCGCTGGCAATCGGCACCAGCTTCGTTCTGGCCGGTTGTGCTGGCAATCCACCTTCAGAGCAGTACGCCGTGACGCAATCGGCGGTGAACAACGCCGTGAGCGCAGGTGCCACTGAATATGCACCGGTGGAAATGAAGTCAGCCCAGGACAAGCTCAAGCAGGCCGAGCTCGCCATGCATGACAAAAAATATGACGAGGCCCGCCGCCTGTCCGAACAGGCTGAGTGGGATGCTCGCGTAGCAGAGCGCAAGGCCCAGGCAGCTAAAGCAGAGAAGGCTGTTCAGGATGCTCAGAATGCCGTTCAGCAATTGCGTCAGGAAGGCATGCGCAGCGTTCAGTAAACGCTGCCCTTTTTTGACTGCATCTGACGACACAGCATTCCTAATCGATAGAAAGGACGACATATCATGCGCAATACAGTAATGATCCCTGCCCTGTTGGCCCTGAGCGTTGGCCTGGCGGCGTGCTCGCACCAGCCCAACGTCAACCTGGAAAACGCCAAGACCAACTTCTCGGCTCTGCAAACCAACCCTGAAGCGACCAAGGTTGCAGCGCTCGAAACCAAGGACGCCAGCGAATGGCTGGACAAGGCTGAAAAGGCTTACCTGAACAAGGAAGACGAGTCCAAGGTTGACCAGCTGGCTTACCTGACCAACCAGCGTGTGGAAGTGGCCAAGCAGACCATCGCGTTGCGAACCGCTGAAAACAATCTGAAAAACGCCGGTGCGGCGCGCAACCAGGCCTTGCTCGATGCCCGTGATGCGCAGATCCAGCAACTCAAAGGCATGAACGCCAAGCAAACCGAACGCGGCACACTGGTGACCTTTGGTGATGTGCTGTTCCAGTTCGGCAAATCCGAGCTGCAACCCAACGGCATGCGCAATATCAACACCCTGGCCGAATACCTGCTGCAGAACCCGGACCGCAAGGTGATTGTCGAGGGTTACACCGACAGTGTCGGTTCGGCGGCTTTCAACCAGACCCTGTCCGAGCGCCGTGCCGAGTCGGTGCGTAATGCACTGGTGCGCAAAGGCGTAGACCCTACCCGCATCGTGGCGCAGGGCTATGGCAAGGAATACCCGGTGGCCAGCAACAGCACCGATTCTGGCCGCGCCCAGAACCGCCGCGTTGAAGTGACCATCTCCAACGACAACCAGCCGGTTGCTCCGCGTTCAACCATGAAGTAAGACATGAAAAAGCCCCGCCTGAGTAATCAGGCGGGGCTTTTTTTTGCGCAAATATATCCACAACTGTGGGAGCGGGCTTGCTCGCGATGCAGACAGCGCGGTTAGTCAGGCATACCGAGGCGATTCAATCGCGAGCAAGCCCGCTCCCACAACAGAACGTTACTGCTCCAGCTTCGGCGTTTCCTGGCCCAGGCAACGTACGGCCTGTTTCTTGTTGTTGACCAGCACACCGGTCAGGCCTTTTTGCTCGGTATCGAACAAGACGATGATGCCGTCGATGCACTGCGCCACCTGGTTGGCCGGCGTGAGCGAGACCTTATAGTCCTCCCCCGGGATAGTCTTGAGCATGGTGAAGTCGCTGAGCAGCAAGGCGTCCTCGGGCTTGGCAAAATGCAGGTAACCGTAGTACCACAGGGCGCCCACGGTGCCGATAATGCTGCAGATACCGGTGATGATCAGGGGGATGGCGTTGCGTTCTTCACTCATTGTTGGCTCTCGGATTCAAGTTCGGTGTTCGGTGACGCGGGGTAATTGGCAATTTCGCCCAGGCGCCGCACGCCATTGAAATGTTGCGGGTCATCCAGGTAACGCAGCATTACCTGACGCCAGGTCGGGTCGGCAAACGTCTGTACATGGCCGCCACGGGTCAGTTGCAGCACCTTGGGCGGTGGCGCAGCCTGGTACAGGCGCAGGCCATTGGAAAGCGGCACGATGGGATCATCGAGGCTGTGGAAGATCAGCATCGGCGTGTCGCCCATGTTCGGTATCGCGTAAAGAGCACTGTCGGCATCCGGTACCAGCCAGGACAGCGGCACCTGCAGCGGCCAGGTCAGCCAGGACGTACTCAGGGCAAACTGCCCCACTTCGCGGTAACTGGCCGGCACGCCATCGAGCACCACCGCCTTGACTCGCGCGCGCTGCTGCGGGTGCTCGCTCAGGTAGTGGATGCCCATGGCGCCGCCCAGGCTTTGCCCCAGCACAATCAGCGGCAGGCCCCGGGCTTGCGGCTCATGCTGCAACCAGTCAAAAGCGGCATCGATGTCCTGATACACCGCCGGCAGCCCGGGCTCTCCTTGGGACAGGCCGTAACCGCGGTAGTCGAGCATCAGCACTTGATAACCCTGCTCCGGCAACCAGGCAGTGGCGCCGAGATGGTAAGCCAGGTTGCCGCCATTGCCGTGCAGATGCAGCACCGTGCCCTTGAGCGGCACGCCTTTCTTGGCCGGTAGCCACCAACCGTGCAGGCGCGTGCCATCGGCGGCAGTCAGGGTGACATCGCTATAATCCAGGCCAGCGGCCTTCGGGGTAACCGGCTGGCCGGGCTCAGGGTAGAACAACAGGGAACTGCATCCGCTGAGGGTCAACAGCAGGCAGAGTGCAGCCAGGGTTTTCATCAGAAAGATTCGCCTGAACGAGTGAGTGTGGGAGCGGGCTTGCTCGCGATGGCATCGACGCGGTTCAACTGAAACGCAGCAGCGCCTGTATCGCGAGCAAGCCCGCTCCCACAGGGTTCACAAAATGTTGGAGTAATCCGCTTCGATACGGTCAAGGCTCAAATGGTTGAGGAAGTTGCTGAAGCACATCCAGGCCGAGAGCGCGTTCATGTCGCGGAACTGGTCCGGCAGGTACTTGGGCGCTACCACCAGGCCTTCATCCACCAACTGACGCAGGGTTCGCATGTCCTCCAGGGTGGTCTTGCCACAGAACAGCAGCGGCACTTGTTCCAGCTTGCCTTTACGTACGGCCAACTGAATGTAGTTGTAAACCATGATGAAGCCCTTGAGGTAGGACAAGTCTTTGGTGAATGGCAGTCCATTTGGCACCGACCCACGGAAAACCCGACTCGCGTTACCATAACTTTCTGGCATCTCGAAGCCTTGCTCGCGGAAAAACTCGTACACCTGCATGAAATCTGCGCCCTCCTCCACCATATGGATGGCGCGGGTTCGGTTGGTCAGTTTGCGCAGGCGACTGGGGTAGGAGGCAAAGGTGATGATCTCCATCAGGATTGCCAGGCCTTCCTGGGTCACGGTGGAAGAAGGCGGCCCCTTGGACAGGAAGGTGCAGATCGGCTGGTTCAGGCCATTGAGCGTGGTGCCCACATGCACCAGCCCTTCGTGGACTTCGAGGGCGCGCACGTCGCGTTCGTTGAACATCGCATCGGTTCGGATCTTGATGTAATCGGCACCCGCCGCCGCATCTGCCACGATACCGTCGGACTCGAACACGCGGATGGTTTCTTCAGCCTCGCCAAACACCTTGTTCAGGCGGCTTTGCAGCAGATTCACGGCATCCTTGGCGGTCAGGATCTTGGCTTCGTCCTTGAGCGCCCCGCGCCCGTCGATGTTGTCCAGGTAATCGGACATCATCAGGCCCAGGTCAGCCAGGGTCGGATCGCCAGCATGAAACGCATCGGAAGCTGCGCCATACAGCTCCTGGGAAATAAGCCCGAAATCCTCGGTGCCACGGGCTTCGAGCATGCGCACCACCATGCGGTATTCCTTGCACATGCGCCGCATGATCTGCCCGACCGGGTTGAACTGCCCCAGCTGGCGGGTGATATCCCGCTCGATGTTCTGGAACTCGGACTTCACCGCCGCCGAATCAAAAGCCAGTGGCCGGCCCAGGTAATAGTCGCGATCAACTGCAGGCATGGCCTTGCCTTTGGCCTTTAAAAAGCCCTGGCGGATGCTGTCATCCCACTTCACCGCATCCAGCACGCGGATCGGTGTCTGTGCCAGCACGATGCGGTCAGACAAGGTGCGTATCGTGCGCTGGTAGTCGTCCACCGGCAGCTTCCTTCAGTTAACAGCGTTATTTGGCCACACGTTTATAGCGGGCCGCTTCGACAAATACGTCGGAATTGGCCGGGTCATCCAGATAGGCAAAGACTTCAGCCGACGGGCTTTTGATCAGGGTACCCGTCCCTTCAGCGGTTTCCACCGGCTCACCGTTCAATGCGGACTGGCCAATGGCCTGCTTGATCTGATCCAGGTCAAGATCGTAGATCACCAGTTCGCCGTTATCGGTCAGCTCAAATCCGCTGAGGGTATGGTTGCCGCCCAGTTTGGCCGGTATCGCGGCCGAGGCATACCAGCGGCTGCCGTGGCGGGCGACGATAAAGACATAGCGCTCACGGGCCTTGGGTTCGCCCTTGGGGTAAACGACGGCCTGGTAGCGTGTTTTGTCGATGGCACTGATATCGAGATTGCGCGCCTGGCCCCAGGCATCCTTGCTGACCCATTTGCCCAGCAGCTGTTTGGGTGCCGGCTGCGCCTCGATCGGGGCCTGGCTGAAGGTCACGAGACAGCCGTTCAACATCAAAAACGACAATGCCATAAGCATCACGCGCCAAACTTTCATGCCTGCATCCTTCTATAGAGCGGCCAACACCAAGTGCATGTAACGCGTAAGAATAGCCAGACGGTCGTCATCCGCCTCGGGCTGCGCGCCATCAAGTAGGGCCTGATATTCCATCCGACCGATAATCGCCGTCAAGACTTTGGCATCCTGCTGAGGTTGTGTGGAGCCTAGCACTTCGAAGATCTGCCCGGCACCCTGCAGGAAAATCTGCTGATGGGCACGTACCAGCACCGCCAGCCGCGGGTTGATCAATGCGGCCTGATGAAAAGCTTGCTCGGCCATCAACTGGTCGCGGCGGGTGAGCAGTTGGCGCTGAAGGTAATCGGCGGTCATCCGTGCAATATCATCGGCCAGCAGCCCCCGCGCCCGGTGGCTGCCATCGCCCTGGGCCATCATTTCCCGCAACTTGCCTTCGGTGCCCTGCCACAGCTTGGCCATAAAGGCCGCACTGCGCTCCACATACTGGGCGAAGGTGTCGTTGATCAGGTCATCGATATCCTTGAAGTAATACGTGGTTGCCGACAACGGCACCCCCGCTTCGGCGGCCACCGCCCGATGGCGCACGCCCCGCACGCCGTCGCGTATGACGATGCGCATGGCAGCATCGAGAATCAACTGGCGGCGCTGCTCGCTGCCATGCCGGCTGGCCTTGCGACCCTGGTATTCGACACTTTGGGCAAGCGCCACCGCAACATTTGCTGCGCCTTGAGGAGGCATCACAGATTCCTTCTGAATTGAGCGGCGTTACCGAAACTGTGGGAGCGAGCCTGCTCGCGAAAGCCACCTTCGCGAGCAGGCTCGCTCCCACAAACTCTCCTGATTATTCTGCTGGCTGCATGCCAGGCAATAAAAAGCCGCCTTTAACGGCGGCTTCTTATTCTGCATCGTTACGCTTGCGGGCGCATATGCGGGAACAGGATCACGTCGCGAATCGACGGTGAGTTGGTCAACAACATCACCAGACGGTCGATACCGATACCTTCACCGGCAGTCGGCGGCATGCCGTATTCCAGGGCGCGGACGAAGTCGGCATCGTAGTGCATGGCTTCGTCGTCACCGGCGTCCTTGTCGGCTACCTGTGCCATGAAGCGCTCTGCCTGGTCTTCTGCGTCATTAAGCTCGGAGTAGGCGTTGGCGATTTCACGGCCACCGATGAACAGCTCAAAACGGTCAGTAACGTTCGGGTTCTCGTCGTTGCGACGGGCCAGCGGCGACACTTCGAACGGGTACTGGGTAATGAAGTGCGGTTGCTCCAGCTTGTGCTCGACCAACTCTTCAAAAATCATCACTTGCAGCTTGCCCAGACCTTCGAAGCCCAGCACCTTGGCGCCGGCTTTCTTGGCGATGGCGCGAGCCTTGTCGATGTCGTTGAGGTCGTCAGCGGTCAGCTCGGGGTTGTACTTGAGGATCGAGTCGAATACCGACAGTCGCACAAACGGTTCGCCAAAGTGGAACACCTTGTCACCGTACGGTACGTCTGTAGTGCCCAGAACCAGCTGCGCCAGTTCACGGAACAGCTCTTCGGTCAGGTCCATGTTGTCTTCGTAGTCGGCGTAAGCCTGGTAGAACTCCAACATGGTGAATTCAGGGTTGTGACGGGTCGACACGCCTTCGTTACGGAAGTTGCGGTTGATCTCGAACACTTTCTCGAAACCACCCACCACCAGACGCTTGAGGAACAGTTCCGGCGCGATGCGCAGGTACATGTCCATGTCCAGGGCATTGTGGTGGGTTTCAAACGGCTTGGCCGCAGCGCCACCCGGGATGGTTTGCAGCATCGGCGTTTCGACTTCCAGGAAGTCGCGTGCCATCAGGAAGCTGCGAATGTGGGCAATCACTTGCGAACGTACACGGAAGGTGTGACGCACGTCTTCGTTAACGATCAAGTCAACGTAACGCTGGCGATAGCGCTGCTCGGTGTCGGTCAGGCCGTGGTGCTTGTCCGGCAGCGGACGCAGGGATTTGGTCAGCAGGCGCACGCTGGTCATTTCAACGTACAGGTCACCTTTGCCGGAGCGGGCCAGGGTGCCTTCAGCGGCAATGATGTCGCCCAGGTCCCAGGTTTTTACTTCGGCCAGGGTTTCTTCCGGCAGGGTCTTGCGGTTGACGTAGACCTGGATGCGACCGGTCATGTCCTGGATCACCATGAACGAGCCACGGTTAAGCATGATGCGACCGGCAACCTTCACCGGAATGGCGGCTTCGGCCAGCTCTTCCTTGGACGCTTGCGCATACTTCTTCTGCAGGTCAGCGCAGAGGCTGTCACGGCGGAAGTCATTCGGGAAGGCATTGCCCTTGGCACGCACGGCAGCAAGCTTTTCCTTGCGCAGGGCGATCAGGGCATTTTCTTCCTGTTGCAGGTCTTGCGGGTCGAGTTGTTGGTCGCTCATGTCTTTAAAAATTCCATCACAGTTCTGTTGCCCCCGCCTTGCGGCAGGGGGAAGCGGGCTTTGGCGCGCCCTCTGGGCATCGCACTGGCTTCGCACACGTTTTGTTGCCGACTTACAGCCCTTGTTTCAGGCTGGCTATCAGGTATTCGTCGATATCGCCGTCGAGCACCTTGTCGCAGTCGCTGCGCTCGATATTGGTACGCAAATCCTTGATCCGCGAGGCGTCGAGAACGTACGAGCGGATCTGATGACCCCAGCCGATGTCCGACTTGGTGTCTTCCAGGGCCTGGGAAGCGGCATTGCGCTTCTGGATTTCCTGCTCGTAAAGACGCGCCCGCAGCATTTTCATCGCGGTGTCTTTGTTCGCATGCTGGGAACGTTCGTTCTGGCAGCTCACCACGGTATTGGTCGGCACGTGAGTGATACGTACGGCCGAGTCAGTGGTGTTTACGTGCTGACCACCCGCTCCGGAGGAGCGATAGGTATCGATCCGCAGGTCAGAGGGGTTGATGTCGATTTCGATGTTGTCATCGATTTCCGGCGAAACGAATACAGCCGAAAACGAGGTATGACGACGGTTGCCCGAATCGTACGGGCTTTTGCGTACCAGACGATGGACGCCAATCTCGGTGCGCAACCAACCAAATGCGTATTCGCCTTTGATATGAACGGTTGCACCCTTGATACCGGCAACTTCACCGGCGGACAGTTCCATGATGGTGGCATCGAAGCCGCGCTTGTCGGCCCAACGCAAATACATCCGCAGCAGGATATTGGCCCAGTCTTGCGCTTCGGTGCCACCGGAGCCAGCCTGGATGTCCAGGTACGCGTTGTTGGCATCCATCTCACCACTGAACATGCGGCGGAATTCGAGTTTTTCAAGGGCTTCGCGCAGGCGTTCAACTTCAGCGGCCACGTCATCGACGGCGCCCTGGTCTTCTTCCTCGGCGGCCATCAACAGCAGGTCTTTGGCATCGGCCAGGCCTGTGTGCATCTCATCGAGGGTTTCAACGATCTGCGCCAGCAGGGAGCGCTCGCGCCCCAGTTCCTGGGCGTATGCAGGGTTGTTCCAGACACTCGGATCTTCAAGCTCGCGATTGACTTCGGTCAGACGCTCATGCTTTTGATCGTAGTCAAAGATACCCCCGAATGGTTTCGGAGCGCTCTGACAGGTCCTTGATGCTGTTAAGGATCGGGTTGATTTCCATGGCTGGCGGCACTCTCAGGCGATTTTTACAAAGCCGGGGAGTATACCGTAAACCGAGCGTATCAGCAGCCCGCCTGGCGGGGTTATGTGGCCAGTGACAACAGGTCGCAAGCCTTCTTCGATGAGCGATACGTCGCACACGATTATGGGCACAGAATTACATCTGAAAGACGAGGCCATCTCAGCCGTACGACAAGTTTGAATACTACATAGGAATAATTACCCAATTTGAGAGAAAAGTACTACACGCCAAATAATTGCACTTAAAAACCTGCACCGCTATACCTACAACACACTTACAACACCTGATTACCTGATACCCACACGCCATATCCGAACAACCAATAATTAAATGGCAGCCCCATGTCGAACTTAGCGAACGGTCACTCATTCGGTATAGCGACCCCCCACTTCAAGTCCTCGATGATGGCCATGCAGGCCTATCTAACATCAGGGGCGACCCCGCATGCCGTATTAAGTGCAGCCGTGTCACTGACGTATAACCTCCCGCACTTATGCGGTCTGGGAGGCGACGCAATTATCATGCAATCAACCCCCCATAACCTGGCCATTTTCAATGGAACGGGCAGAACAGGTTTTCACCAGCATCACGACAACTACTTGCATAAAGGCCTTGTATCAATTCCTCGCAGAGGGATTTACAGCACCATGATCTATGGCTGCCCTTCAGCTTATGATCGTTATACACGCCTACATGACATCGACTTGAACGGCGTATTTAAACACCTGCACGACAATGACTTGAAACATGGCGTGGTGGCGTCCAGCAGTTTGATTCAGGCGTTTGATAACAGCACTAAAGACTCACTCAGACAGACACGGTTTTCACAATGGAACAAATACTTTATTCAACAGCAAGATCCAGCGCCCTTCTACCGTCAAACCCTGGCCACTTTGGCGCGTGAAGGTTTTGCATCCATGTACAGGGGGCAGTTGGCGGCGCAGGTATTTGACGCGCTGTCGACCTGCGACCCGCATTTGTATACACCTGAAGATTTTTCCGACTTTACCCCTAACCCCTCTGAAGTAAAAAAAACCACCTTCATGCACGCCAATGTCACGGCGCATGGCAGTAACAGTCCATGGAAAGAGCTGTTCCTGCTCTTGAAAGTCTACCAGTGGAGTGCCGAAGACACGGCCTTGCTCACACCGGCACAGCTCTGTACGGCAGCCGGGCTGATCGACAGCTGGGTGGCATCGCCGCTTTCTTCAGAGACGCACAGCGATGACAGCCTGAGCCAACAGGCCGCCCTGATCTATCAACAGCTCAAATTCGACAACCCCGAACCTGTGCCTCAATTGTCCAAACCCTCCCACACCATCTTTATGGCATGTGCCGAGGCCGACGGGACCCTGACCGGCATAACCAACTCGATCTTTACCCCCCTGGGGTCACTGTTCGAGATCGATGACACAGGCATTATCCTGAGCAACCGGGCATTCTCATTCAATGGCCCCCACCTGGGTTCGACCTTCAAAGGCAACACAGCCGCCAAACACACCACCAACTGCGTGCGCGTCACCACCGATCACCTGGAATTTATCATTGGTACATCCGGGGGACCTGTGCAGTCCCAGACACTGGCGTACGTCATCTACAAAATTATCGCTGAGCAATGCCCGGTTCAAACCGCGCTGTCGAGCCCGCGCTTTGCCAATCTGGGCCGGCACCCGAAGACAAACGGCATTACCTATTTAAGCGAATCCGCACAAACGAACCCGATATTTACCTGTACTCACGGGCTATCCGATAAATTCGGGGTGGTACAGCTGGCTGGCATCAACACCCTGACCGGTCAGGTGTTCGCCGCTGCAGACCCTCGTGGCAGCGGTGTGGCGCTGGCGGTATGAAGGCTCACAGTTGCGGTTCAGGCCATGCAGCCATACTGACTGTCGCCAGTGCTTTCTTTCTGGAAGTACTGGATGCAACCATCATGCTGATGGCCATCATCCCCATGGCCAACGACCTGGGCGCCAGCATCAGCGGCGTGACACTGTCACTGGCCACCTATCTACTGGCCCTGGTCTTGTTCCTGCCCCTGAGCGGGCATTTGTTCAACCGTTTCGCGCTTGCCCAACAATTCCTGTGCGGCCTGGCGATTTTTTGCCTCGCCTCCCTGGCCTGCGCCATCAGCCAGAATATTTACCTGCTGTGCATCGCCCGCCTTGTCCAGGGCTTTGGCAGTGCGTTGGTGGTACCTGCCGGACGAGCCTTGATCCTGGCCAACACCCCGAAGATTGCCATTCCCAAAACCATGGCCTGGCTGATTGCGCCTGCGCTCGTCGCCCCGATGGTTGCCCCCTATATGGCCAACCTGCTGTTAAACATCGGCAACTGGCGACTGATTTTTGCCTCTATCGGACTCTTTGCCGCAGGATTGATTATTGCCTGCCGCATCACCCTGTACTCACTGCCTGCCCCTGAAACCCCGCGTTTACAGCTTGATAAACATGCCTACGCACTATGGGCACTGTCCTCATCGGCCTTGTTCATGATGTTTATGGCGGCTTCGAATAACTGGCTCTTCTGCAGCGTTCTGGCCGCAGGTGCAATGCTCTATGGCAGCAAACGACTGTGCACAAGGCTGCACCAGCACGCGAAGGCGCAATTGTTTGATCTGTCCTTGCTCAATGATCCAGCGTTCAAGTTCAACATTTTCTCCGGCAGTTTGTTCCGTATCAGCATTTATGCATTTCCAACGCTGCTGATTATTCACCTCATGAAAAATTCGAATTATTCGCCCGTTTCGATTGGCCACTGCCTGTTGTTTATTTTCGCCGGCAACCTTGTTTCAAAACCCGTGGCAGCCCGGCTATTAACAGGCTGCCGCTGCCTGAAACGCTATTTCATCTATTCGGCACTGACGACATCCGTCACGTTGGGCCTGTTTCTTTTCCCGCCACTGCTCAGCCAACTACCGGCACTGTGGTTGATGTGTTTTCTACACGGTTGCGCACGCTCATTTCAATTTCTCGGCTACTCATCCACCGCACTGCGCAATGTGCAACAGCACCGCATGCATCACGCCAATATCCTGATCAGTTCGGTGATGCAACACAACGCCCTGATCGGCCAGGCAGTACCTGCCCTTCTGAGTGCCTTCTTTATTCCCGAACACCTGCCGTTCTTCACGATCGGCATGTCCACCGTGACGCTTGCGTCACTTCTTACCGTGCTTGGCGCACTGCGCCTGCCCAACTCAAACAGGAGCCATATCGACCCCATGCACTTCAAGTCCGATTAACGGAAAACCTGGGTATGTCCCGTACTCATGTGGTGTTACGCAAGGAGCTGAAGATGAAAGCATTGACGTTGAAAACCACCGTTGAAATTCCGATAGAGGGCGTTCCTCAACTCACCCGATTTGTGTCATTTGAAGGTGTCGATAAAGAACACTTCGCGCTATTGATTGGTGACTGTCAAACCACTCCCGTACTCACCCGGGTTCATTCCGAGTGCCTGACAGGCGATGTATTCGGCTCAAAGCGTTGCGATTGCGGCGCCCAGCTCAAAGAAGCCCTGTCGCAAATAGCCGCGCGAGGGGGTGGCGTATTGATCTATCTGCGTCAGGAAGGGCGCGGTATTGGCCTGTACTCCAAGTTCGATGCCTACCTGCTGCAAAACCAGGGCATTGATACCTTCACTGCCAACGAGATGCTCGGGTACGCCGATGACTTGAGAGAGTTTGAAAGTGCGGGGGCCATGCTCAAGGCCCTGCATATTCATCACATCGACCTGATTACCAACAACCCGGCAAAAATCCTGGCCCTGGAAAATTGCGATATCACCATCAATACCACCCTGCCCTCCGGGGTTTTCCTGACCGTCGAAAACGAGGACTACCTGCGCAGCAAAATCAATAAAAAACACCATACGATCAACTTGAAAAACAAAAAATGGTGATCGCAATGAGCACTTACATTCTGAATTTTTCACCTACAGGCATGCTACCAACAAAGCAGATGAACCCCCACACACCCATCAGCACCTCAGAAATTATCGACGATGTATTGATGGCCGCCGAACTGGGTGCGTCCATTGCGCACCTGCACGCCAGGGATCAAAAAACCGGCGAACCGACCTGCGACCTCAACACATTTGCCACTCTCTTCGAAGGCATCAGAAAATATAATAAACAACTGATTTTATGCGCCTCACTCAGTGGTCGAAACATTTCCGATCCAACTCTCAGAGCGCTGCCCCTGTCATTGGACGGTGACGCAAAACCCGATATGGGTTCATTGACCTTGTCGTCCATGAACTTTTCCACGCAGCCCAGCATTAATGCCCCGGCGACAATCAACTACCTCGCCGAACAAATGGCGCTAAAAGGCATCTCGCCCGAGGTTGAGATATTTGATAGCGGCATGTCGAACTACCTGCATTGCCTGATCAAAAAATCGTTAATGCCGCCCACTGTCTACGCCAATATTTTGCTGGGCAATATTTTTGGCGCACAGCCCAGTTTTGCGCACATGGCAGCCATTACCAGCTCACTGCCGGGCAATGTCGTCAGTTCTTTCGCCGGGCTGGGTAGCTATCAACTGCGCAGCAATACCCTGGCTCTCGCCTCTGGTCACGGCATCCGCATCGGCCTTGAAGACAATATCTGGCTCGACCATAAACGCACCATCCTGGCGAGTAATCGCAGCCTGCTCGAGCGCATCACCGCCATTGCCAACCTGCAGGAGTTGACACCCGCCACCCCCAGGCAGGTCAGGGAACAACTAGGACTGCAACCTGGACAAGGTCGCTATGGCTTGCCCCCTATCGTTGACTGATACGAGGAAACAGAAAATGGAGAATGTCTGGTTTACTCCCGAAAATTATCAACGCACCTCCAAAAACCTGCAGAGACGCTGTTTGAAACTATTGCTGTCGTTCGCGCCCCCCCAAGGCACATTGCTGGATGTCGGGTGCGGAACCGGTAATACCCTGCTCTTCACGGACAAAGAAAAGATTGAGCAGTACGTGGGCATTGATATTTCCGCTGACATGATTGCGTACGCCAACCGCGCTCATGCAGCACCCAATATCAGATTTATGGTCAGCGACTTCCTGGACTGTCCCCTCGAACACTGGCCAGCGTTTGACGCAGCCGTCTGTGCCGCCTGCCTGCATTGGTTTATTCCCAACGAACAAACTGTTATCGATAAATTATTCAGGGCTTTGAAACCGGGCGGTTACTTATATTTATCCTGTGCTTTCGACTTCGATTATGTACAAGGTGAGCGATCGATCCAGGAGCGGGTGCTGACCGCTATCCGCCAGCAATACCCCTGTATTGCTGAGCCCGTGGTATTCGATGATTTCAGGTTCAACAGGCACTCCCTTGTCACGGCACTTCACGGTTTCGAGATCATTCGCTCGCACCGTATCGAGGAACCCGTGCACTTCAAGACGTTTGAAGATTTCAGGGATTGGCACCTGGGTAGCGGCTCCGTGGTCTATGGACAGTTCGAAGAAAGCGTCCGCGACCTGGCAATCGCCGCTTACTATCAAAAACTCTATGAGCACTATTGCGCCGCAGAATACAAAACCGCGTATTCCACTGGCTTGATGCTGCTTAAAAGGAGGGCTGCCTGATGTATACCGGAATTGTTCAAGGCACTGCCCGAGTGCTGTCGGTGCACACGCAGGCTGGGCACAAACGTATCGTCCTGGCCCAGAAAGCCTCTCTATTCGAAAACGTTGATATCGGTGCCAGCGTGTCGGTCAACGGCACCTGCCTGACCGTCGTTGCCTACTCTGCAGGCACCGCGACGTTTGATATTTCTCACCGAACGGCCGAAATCACGACACTCAAACACTTGAGTATCGATGAGCAGGTCAATATTGAACGCTCACATCGAACTGGCGATGAGAATGGCGGGCACGCACTGTACGGCCATGTTGAAAGTACCGCGCAGGTCGTGTCGTGGCAGCCACTGGGCGAAACGGTGACTGCGCAACTCCAGCTGGATGCGTCGACCTTTGCCTACCTGTTCAAAAAGGGTTTTGTCGGTATGCATGGCTGCAGCCTCACCATCGATAGCCTGGATGAAGAGCGGCACTGGGTGACGGTCAACCTGATTGCGCAAACACTCGCCCTGACCAATTTGAGCAGCTTGCGGGTGGGCGACCGGGTCAATATCGAAATCGACCAGACCACCCGCACCCTGGTGGATACCCTTAGGACTACCCTGGCCCGCCTGCTCCCGGGAAACCTGTAGCGTGCGGCAAAGCCGTCATCGTTGATGCCATCGCGCGCAGGCTCGCTCCCACGACAGTGCTGTAAGCACTCCGGCTGTGTAAACGACACAAAACCTGTGGAAGCTGGCTTGCCTGCGATGCAAGCGACAAGGTCTTGAGAGCAATCACTCAATACCCACCTGATTACGCCCATTCTTCTTGGCCAGGTAAAGCCCCTTGTCCGCCGCCGAAATCAGCTCACGGCAGTTGCTACCCTGCTGCGGGGTCATGGTCGACAGGCCAATACTGATGGTCAGGCTGGAGCCTGCTGTCGGCGAAATATGCGGGATTTTCATCGCTTCAACCGCCATGCGCAGTTTTTCTGCCACCAGCCGCGCGCCGCCCTGGGAAGTGTTGGGCAGTACAATGGCAAATTCCTCACCGCCATAACGGGCCGGCAAGTCAGATGGCCGGCTGCTGGCATCACGGATGCCCGCCGCCACCTTGCGCAACGCTTCATCGCCGTCCAGATGGCCAAATGAGTCGTTGTATGATTTGAAGTAATCAACATCGATCATCAACAACGACAATTGGTTCTGCTCACGCATGGCGCGACGCCATTCCAGCTCAAGGTATTCATCAAAGTGGCGGCGGTTGGACAGCCCGGTCAGGCCATCGGAGTTCATCAGCCGTTGCAGCACCAGATTGGTGTCCAGCAATTGCTGTTGGCTGACCCGCAGCGCACGGTAGGCAGCATCACGCTGCAACAGCGTCATGTAGGAGCGCGAGTGATAGCGGATACGCGCCACCAGTTCGATGTTGTCCGGCAGCTTCACCAGGTAATCATTGGCCCCGGCCGAGAACGCCGCGCTTTTGATCAACGGGTCCTCTTTGGTGGACAACACGATAATCGGGATATTTTGCGTCGCCGGGTGGTTGCGGTATTCGCGCACCAGGCTCAAGCCGTCCAGGCCCGGCATCACCAGATCCTGCAAAATCACCGTCGGCTTGATGCGGATAGCCTGGGCAATGGCCTGGTGCGGGTCGGCACAGAAGTGAAAATCAATGTTCTGTTCAAGGGCCAACCCTCGGCGCACGGCTTCGCCGATCATTGCCTGATCGTCTACCAGCAACACCATGGCCGCGTTTTCATCAGTTTTAACGTCGTCCAACTGCAAGTCGCTCATGCGCGTTCACCTGAATTACTGCCTTCAAGCCACTCTTGCCGGGTTCTACCAGTCATTTGGCAAATTTCTCCAGCAAGCGTGGCGCAATCTTGTCCAATGGGCGAATCTCGACTGCGGCATCGATGGCCGCTGCCGCTTTGGGCATTCCGTACACCGAGCTGCTCTGCTGATCCTGGGCAATGGTGAGAAACCCCTGCTGGCGCATGAGTTTAAGACCTTGAGCCCCGTCACGCCCCATGCCGGTCAACAGCACTCCCACCGCTTCACCATTCCAGTAGCGGGCAACACTTTCAAAAAAAACATCGATCGATGGCCGATAAATCTCATTGACCGGCTCGGCGGTGTAAGCCAGCGTGCCATTTTTCAATAGCCTGATATGGTGATTGGTGCCCGCCAGCAGCACAGTGCCCACCTGCGGCGTCTCCCCGTCGCGGGCCAGGCGCACATCAAGTCCGCACGAAGTGCTCAGCCACTCGGCCATACCTGCAGCAAACACCTGATCAACGTGCTGAACCAGTACGATAGCTGCCTCAAAGTTTCTCGGCAGACCTTTAAGCAGGGTTTCAAGTGCAGCCGGACCACCTGCCGACGAACCGATGGCCACCAGCCCTGCCCGCACACCCGGTACACGAGCATGGGTCACTACCGGCTTGACCAGTTTCTCACTCTGCCCCATCAACCAGCCAACATTGAGTATCTTGCGCAGCAAAGGCGCCGCCGCCTCTCTGGGGTTGCTGCCGCCCAGCACGGGGGTATCCACCACATCCAGCGCACCAAAGCCCATGGCCTCAAAAACACGGTGCACATTCTGCTCGCGGTCGATGGTGACAATCACAATCGCACAAGGGCTTTCAGCCATGATCCGGCGCGTGGCCTCGACGCCGTCCATGACCGGCATGATCAAGTCCATCAGAATCAGGTCCGGGGTGTTCTCGGCGCACAGGCGCACCGCCTCCTGACCATCACCGGCAACCCAGATCACATGGTGCGCGGGTTCGAACGCCAGCGCCCGGCGCAAGGCCTCAACCGCCAGGGGCATATCGTTGACGATGGCGATTCTCATGTCTGGGCTCCACCAATGAGTTCAACCACTGCGTCGAGCAGGGCATCGTCATGGAAACTCGCTTTGGCTAGATAATAGTCGGCGCCTGCATCCAGGCCGCGCCGACGGTCTTCTTCACGATCTTTGTACGACACCACCATCACCGGCATTGATTGCAATCGGTTATCGCGACGCAACAGGGTAACCAGTTCGATGCCATCCATGCGCGGCATATCGATGTCGGTAATCAACAAATCGAAATGTTCGGCACGCAGCGCGTTCCAGCCGTCCATGCCGTCAACCGCCACAGCCACTTCATAACCACGGTTGATCAGCAACTTGCGTTGCAGTTCGCGCACCGTCAATGAGTCATCCACCACCAGAATACGTTTGCGGGTCAATTCGGCGGTGTGCCGGTTACGCCGGTCGATACGCTCAAGACGCCCGGTATTAAGCAGTTTGTCTACCGAACGCAGCATGTCTTCGACATCTACGATCAGCACCGGTGAACCATCATCCAGCAAGGCCCCGGCGGAAATGTCCTGGACCTTGCCCAGACGCGGATCAAGGGGCAGGACCACCAGGGTGCGCTCGCCGATAAAGCGCTCAACGGCCACGCCATAGACCGCGTCGCGTTCGCGAATCACCACCACCTTGAGGGTTTCGTCATCGCTCTGGCTGGCAGGGCGCTGCAACAATTGGCTGGCGGCAACCAGCCCCACATGGCGGCCTTCATGCCAGAAGTGCTGACGGCCTTCGAGCTGCACGATGTCGTCGGGCTCCAGGTCGCGCATGCGCTCGATATGGGCCAGCGGGAAGGCATAGGCTTCGTCGGCCACTTCAACCACCAGGCTGCGCACCACCGACAGAGTCAACGGCACTTCAAGATGGAAGCGGCTGCCATGCTGGGGGGTGTGCTCCAGCACAATGGCACCGCGCAACAGGCGCACCATATGCTGTACGGCATCCAGCCCCACACCGCGCCCCGATACTTCGGTGACGGTGTCGCGCAGACTGAAACCGGGTAAAAACAGAAAGGTCAGCAGCTCTTCTTCGCTCAGTTGCGCCACCGTCTCCTCGGTGGACAACTGACGCTCGACGATGGTGCGACGCAAACGGTCCAGATCGACACCGGCACCGTCATCGCTCAACTCCAGCACCAGCAGACCGGCCTGATGGGAGATGCGCAGGCGGATCAGGCCTTCGGCCGGTTTACCCGCCAGCAAGCGCTGTTCCGGGGTTTCAATACCGTGGTCGACGGCATTGCGCAATAAATGGATCAAGGGTGCTTCGAGCTTTTCCAGCACGTCGCGGTCAACCTGGGTTTTCTCGCCTTCGATTTCCAGGCGGATCTGCTTGCCCAGGGCGCGACCCAAATCACGCACCATGCGCTCCTGCCCGACCAGCACATCGGCGAAGGGCCGCATGCGACACGCCAGTGCAGTGTCGTAGAGCAATTGCGCACGCTGGCCAGCCTGCCAGCAAAATTCGTCAAGTTCGGCGGTCTGCTCGCTGAGCAGGTGCTGGGACTCGGCCAGCATCTGCCGGGCATCGACCAGTGCCTGCTCGGCTTCATGGCTGATGCCCGAGACCTTGAGGTGTTCATTGAGCGTGTCCATGGCCCGCAAGTTGGTGCTTTGCATGCGTTTAAGCCGTTGCAATGTCACCAGAAAGGGCTTGAGGCGCTGGGTTTCCACCAGGGATTTGCTCGACAGATCGAGCAGGCTGTTAAGGCGCTGGGCCGTGACCCGCAGTACCCGCTCGCCGCTTTCGGTCAGACGCTGGGGGCGACGTGCTGGCTCCGCTGCCGGCTCGGCTGGCACCTCGACCTGACGCTCAACCACAGGTTCTGGCGCAAGTTCGGGTACAGCTGGCGAGGGCATCAACAACAGCTGCGACACGTCAAATTCGGGCGGCGCCACCCGCGCACCGGGGGCAGACGGATCCAGCAGCTCATTCATGTGCACCACATAGGCGTCGATGTCGTGAGGCGTGACAGTGTTGCCGGGGGTGGCAATGCGCATCAGCAGGTCGGTACCTTGCAACAAGGCATCAATGTGTTCGCGTTGCAGGTACAAACGGCCTTCCTGGGCACTGACCAGGCAGTCTTCCATGACATGGGACACGCTGACCCCGGCATCCACCCCGACAATCCGGGCTGCGCCCTTGAGCGAGTGGGCCGCGCGCATGCAGGCTTCCAGCTGGTCAGCCTGGGTCGGGTTGCGTTCCAGCGCCAGCAGGCCTTCGTTGAGCACCTGGGTTTGCGCCTCGGCCTCCAGGCTGAACAGCTCAAGCAGCGAGGCGTCGCGCATTTGCTCGGGGGTCATGTCAGGCTCCGGGTGATTGCGCTCAACAGTTGCTCTTCATCCAGTAAACGCAGGCTGCGGGTTTTCCACTGCAGCACACCCCGGGTGTATTTGGCGCTGACATGCTCGCCGGAGAGCGATGCAGCATTGATGTCGCCCTCGGCAATATTATGAATGCCATCCACCTCATCCACCGGCAGCACCACGGCTCCACCGTGGGCGGCCACAATCAGCATGCGCGGCATCACCCGCTGCGATGAGGCTCCCGGCGTGGCTGGGTCAAGCCCCAGCAGTTCAACCAGCGACAGGCACGGCACCAGAGTACCGCGCACATTGGCCACACCGCGCAAGGCCCGGGAACGCTGGTGCGGCAGGGAGTGAATGGTTTGCATCGGTGCCACTTCATCCAGGCAACGCGTGGGCAGCCCCAGCCACTCCTCACTCAGGCGGAAAATCACCAGTGAGCAGGTTGCAACCTTTTGCTCATGGGCCTGCGGGGCATAAAGCTCCTGGCTTTGCTGCTCAAATGAATAGCGGTCGAGCAAACGGGTCGCGGCAGCAGCATACGTGTCGCAGTTGCGGCAATGGATATGCTGGGGCAGCAACGGGCAGCTTTTGTCACCGTAGATGCCAATGCGGTTCCAGCAGTCATCAATGGCCTGCGCTTCGGAGTGAATCAAGCTCTGTGCTGCTAAAGCGCTCATTGTTTACGCTCACTTTGAGTGGAACGCCCGTTACGGGCTGCGCGCTCGTGCAAGCGCCGGGCGCCTGCTTCATCGCCTTGTGAAGCCAACAGCGCTGCCAGATGGCCCAGCGCTTCCGAATGCTGGGGTTCCAGGTACAGCGCCTTGCGATAGAAGCCCTGGGCCTCTGAGGTCTGGCCCTGCACATCGCTGAGCAGGCCCAACCAGTAAAACACCTCGGCCTGCGGGTCATGCCGCTGCAAGAACTGTTCGCAGACCGCACGCGCCTCAAGGCTTTTGCCTTCATTGGCCAGGCTGGCAATCTGTTCAAGCAACAGACCCGGCCCATCCACTGGCGAAGCCGATTTTTGCCCGACCGGGGCTTGCGCGCGCGGGGCAAAAGGCCGGCTGGCCGGTGTCGGCACAGGCGCTGGCGCTGGCGCTGGCGCTTTTGGTCGTGCCAGTGGCTTGAGTTCGGCAAGCACAGGGCGCGCTGCCGGCAATGGCTCATGATTGTGGCAAAAGGCAAACGACTGCGGAGCACCGATCGAACGCATGCCCAGCCGGTTGAGCAAGCTGCCTTCGGCCGGACCTATAAATAAAACACCATCATCACGGGTCAGGCGCTTGAGCACATCAAGGGCCTGCTGCTGGGTTTTAAGATCAAAGTAGATCAACAGGTTGCGGCAGAACACAAAGTCATAAGGCTCGTGGCTGGCGAGCAGTATCGGATCCAGCAGATTGCCTGCGGTGAAGCTGACCTGCCCGCAGACCCGCTCCGACAACTGATAACCATCGCTCTCGACACAGAAGTAGCGCTCACGAAAATCTGTTGGCTGGCCTCGAAAGGAGTTTTTGCCATACAGCGCGTTTTGCGCACGCTGCACCGAAAGCGGACTGACATCCAGGGCGTCGACCTTGAATTGGTGTGCAGCAAAGCCGGCATCGAACAGTGCCATGGCAATCGAATACGGCTCTTCGCCGGTCGAACACGGCAGACTCAGGATACGCAACGGGCGTCGGCTGCCGATTTCCGCCAGGCGCTGCCTGGCCAGGCGGCCCAGGGTGGCAAAGGATTCGGGGTAACGGAAGAACCAGGTCTCGGGCACGATCACCGATTCGATCAGGGCTTGCTGTTCATCCTGGGAACTGAGCAGGCGCTGCCAGTAGCGATCGTTATCAGCCATGCCCAATGCAATGCAGCGCTGGCGTACGGCACGTTCGATAATCGCCGGGCCGACCGATGCCACATCCAGGCCGATGCGCTGCTTCAAATAGTCAAAAAAACGCTGATCAAGACTCATGGCGCCACCTGGACGCAGGTGTCATCTTCGCCCTGGGCAAAAAGCAGAGCAGACACCGCAGGGCTGAGCAGATCGTCGACACTCAACCACTGCAACAGCCCGGCCTCATCTTTGCGCACCGGTCCCAGGTAAGGCGCATCGTGGTTATCGACACCGTAGGGCTGAAACTCCGCCGGATCGCAGCGCAAGGTGTCACTGGCCTGTTCAAGCAGCAGGCCGAGCAATTGCCCGCGATAATTGACCAGCACCAGCCGGGTGCTGGTTCGGGCTACGGCGGCGGTGCCAAAGGTCATGGCACTGATATCGATCACCGGAACCATTCGATCACGATGAGCAAAAACCCCCGCTACCCACTCGGGGGCATGGGCTATGGGCTTGAGTGGCAAGCGCGGCAACACTTCGACCACATCGCCAGCGGCCAGTGCATAGCGCTCGTTACCAATATAAAACACCAGAAACAGGCGTTTTTGCGACACCTTGGCGCCCGGTTTTTTGGCTGAAAGCTCGCTCATCAGACTTTGAAACGCGAAACGCCGCTGCGCAACCCAACGGCAACCTGACTCAATTCGTCGATCGCGAAGCTGGCCTGACGCAGGGACTCGACGGTCTGGCTGCTGGCATCACCCAATTGCACCAGCGCAAGGTTGATCTGCTCCGCACCGGTAGCTTGAGCCTGCATGCCTTCATTGACCATCAGTACACGCGGCGCCAGGGCCTGAACCTGATGGATGATCTGCGACAGCTGCTCGCCCACTTGCTGCACTTCGGACATGCCGCGGCGTACTTCTTCAGAGAACTTGTCCATGCCCATCACGCCCGCCGACACTGCCGACTGAATCTCGCGCACCATCTGCTCGATATCGTAGGTAGCCACGGCAGTCTGGTCGGCCAAACGGCGCACTTCGGTAGCAACCACAGCAAAACCGCGGCCGTATTCACCGGCTTTTTCAGCTTCAATGGCCGCGTTAAGCGATAGCAAGTTGGTCTGGTCGGCGACCTTGACGATGGTCACCACCACCTGGTTGATGTTACCGGCCTTCTCGTTGAGGATCGCCAGCTTGGCGTTGACCAGATCGGCAGCCCCCATCACCGAGTGCATGGTTTCTTCCATGCGGGCCAGGCCCTGCTGCCCGGAACCGGCCAGGATCGAGGCCTGGTCGGCTGCCGAGGTCACTTCGGTCATGGTGCGCACCAGGTCACGGGACGTGGCGGCAATTTCCCGGGAAGTTGCACCTATTTCCGTAGTGGTGGCTGCGGTTTCAGTGGCTGTGGCCTGTTGTTGCTTGGAGGTAGCGGCTATTTCCGTAACCGACGTAGTGACCTGCACCGAAGAGCGCTGGGCCTGGGACACCAACGTAGTCAGCTCGGCCATCATGTCGTTGAAGCCGGTTTCCACCGCGCCAAACTCGTCCTTGCGCTCCAGATTCAAGCGCGAGCTCAGGTCACCGGAACGCATCACTTCCAGAATCGTGACGATACGCTGCATCGGCGACATGATTGCGCGCAGCAACAGGAAGCCACACAGCGCTGCTGCAAGTACGGCAATAACCAGGGAAATGATCATGCTGATCTTGGCAGTCAATACGGCGTGACCAATATTGTCAGTGGCGAGCTTGGCCGACTCGCTGTTGCCTTCAATGATGCTGTTGAGCAACTTGCGGCCTTCCATCCAGGCTGGAGCCAGTTGCTCACTAAGCACCTTGTGGGCCTGGGCGTAATCCTTGTTCTGATAGAGATCAAGAATTTTCGCCAACACCACGCCGTACTCTCCATGCAGACGCTCGAAGTCGTCGAAGTGGGCCCTGTCTTCACCTTCAAAAATAGTGCCGCGATAGTTATCCAGTTCTTTGTTCAAGCGGTCTTCGTAGCTGGCGTACAACTTGCGGTCTTCATTGGTCAGGTCACGCTGATTAAGCGAGCCCACCAGCTCCAGGGTCAGGACATAGCTGTCGACCCAGGCGCTACGAATCATCGAACTGTAATAGACCCCGGGAATCGAGTCGGTTTGCACCTTTTCTTCACTGGTTTCGATCGACAGCAGGCGCGAGTAAGACGCAACAACCATCAGCAGCATAATGGCGATGATTACAGCAAAGCTCGCCAAGATGCGTTGGCGTAACGTCCAGTTCTTCACAGTCGATCCTCGGGTGCCATTCAAATGAAGGTGAGTATAGCCGAGGGTAAGCAATGATTCGTACAGGCGTTGAGACAGATCTCACAGCAATAGACAAAAATTCCTACATGCAAAACTTCAAACCTGTGGGGGGCTGTTGTCAAAACATCAATGCATTGGTCAGGTCGCCCATGGGCGCTTGCCCCCGCGTCTTCATGGCATCGTCACGCTGCTTGAGGCCATCCAGCACTTCCAGCTGATGCACCCGGCTAATCAGGCGCAGAATCGAAGCGGTGTCATACACCGTGTGATCCACCGTCCCCTTGCGTGCGAAAGGTGATACCACCAGAGCCGGAATCCTTGTACCCGGCCCCCAGCGATCACCTTTGGGCGGTGCAACGTGATCCCACCAGCCACCGTTTTCGTCCACGGTAAGCACGATCACCATGTTTTGCCATTGCGGGCTGTTGCGCAGCACCTTGAGTACACGGTCAAGGTGCCGGTCACCGGCAGCCACATCGGCATAGCCTGCGTGCAGGTTGAGGTTGCCCTGAGGCTTGTAGAAACTCACGGCAGGCAGGCTGCCAGCCTCGGCGTCAGCCAGAAAGCGGTTGCTGCCGGACTCATCGCCCAGGCCTGCGTCGCGCAGGCGCTTGCTGCGCTCCTGCGGGTTCTGCGGACCTTGTTGAACAAAGTAGTTGAATGGCTGGTGGTGGTACTGGAAGTTGGGGATCTTGGGGATCCCGTCCGAGCCCTTGAACTGCTCCAGCGTGGCCTGCCAGGCCCCCGCGTACCAGGCCCAGTCAATGTTCTTTTTGCTCAGTTTGTCGCCGATATGCTCATGGCTTTGTGGCACCAGTACGCTTGGCAGGTCGGGCTTGGCATAGTCAGGACGCTCGGGGTCGCGGATCCAGGTCGGCCAGTAAGGTGGCGCCATGGTGTTGACTGCAAAACCGTCCGGCGTGAGAGCGCTGGGACCGAACTGCGCGGCGCCGGTCATGGCGCTGGCCGGGGATTTGTCCAGAGGCTTCAAGCGTGTACCGGCAGGGTCATCGCCCTGCAAAACAGCAATCTGCGCCTCGGCAACAGAGGTATTCGCGTTCGGATAGAACGGCACCGCTGCGCTGATCAGGTATTGGTGGTTAAGGAACGAACCGCCAAAAGCCCCCTGGAAGAAGTTGTCGCACAGTACGAATTCACGGGCTACATCCCACAGACGCAGCGAATACTGCGACTGGGCGTAGTAGCCCATGGGCAAGCCGCCGGAATCCCCCCAGGCCACGAACTGGTCGTTCTTGCCATCGTTGATCTGCATCTGGTTCTGATAGAACACATGCCACAGGTCGCGGGTCACCAGATTCAACGGCAGATCTTGCTGATTCGGCCCTTTCAGCGCGAAGGGAGCGTTGGGCAGGTTCTCCTGAAACTGCTCACCCGGCGCATAGGTCACGCCATCTACCGTCTGCGGTCCCACTTGCAGCAGCCCGCCCCATATCGGTGGCAGGGTCTGTAGCAGGCTGCCATCACGGTCGCGTTGCTGGTAGTCGGCGGGTTTGAGGGCCGACAACGGCTTCTCGACACCGGGGAAATTTGCAAACAGGTTGTTGAAGCTGCGGTTCTCGGCATAGATCACCACGATGGTCTTGACCTGTTCGTGGAGCTTTTTGTCCAGCTCGGCCGGGGTCAGCGGTTGCGGCCTGACGGGGGGTTCATGCTGACTGCTGCCGCAAGCGCTCAAGGTGGCCGCGCCAACGCCCAGTGCGGCAGCACCGGCGAGGAAGCGACGGCGACTGCTGTCGGCCGGGCGTTGGGTGTCCTGGTCTTTCTTGTCGCTCATTGCGGCTTCCTGATTACACGTAACAAATTATTTCTGGCGGGCAGGCTAACAGGGGATTATGACGGGGAAGTTGCAGTGGATCGAAGCCACGAAGCATAAAAAAACGCCCCGGGCCGTTGCGGCTCGGAGCGTCTAAAACAAGCATGTTGCGGCGCCTGCATCGTGATGCAGGCTCGCGCCCACAGAGTGCGTTAGCCCTGCGCCTGCTTGACCTGGGCTTCCAGCTCGATCTTGAGCCCCGGGTCGAGCTTGAGCTGTTTGGCCAGCTCTTCCAGATAGGCGCGCTCCATGAAATGTTCTTCATCCACCAGAATCAGGCTGGCGATATACATTTCGGCCGCGATTTCCGGGGTGCTGGCAGCTCTGGCAACCTCTGCCGGGTCCAGCGGCTTGTTCAGTTCAGCTTGCAGCCATTGGCGCAATGCAGGGTCGCCATTGAGTTTGTTCAACTCGCCATCGATCAGTTGGCGCTCACGCTCATCCACATGCCCATCAGCCTTGGCAGCAGCCACCAGGGCCTTGAGGATCGCCTGGCTGTGTTGCTCCACTTGCGGCGCCGGAACACGGTCAATGGTTTGCGGCTCGGTCTGCGGTGCCGTGCCCTGATTGGCCTGCCAGTTGCCGTAGGCCTTGTAGGCCAGAACGCCCAGGGCGGCAAGGCCGCCATAGGTCAGTGCCTGACCACCGTATTTGCGCGCACTCTTGTTGCCCAGCAGCAGCCCCAGGGCACTGGCTGCCAGAGCGCCGCCACCCGCGCCGGAAAGCAGGCCGCCCAGACCACCAGACCCGAGCAGGTCACCCAGGCCGCCTTTATCGTCACGGGAGGCGCTGCCTTGGGCGCCGGTTTTTTTCGCCAGCATCTGTTGGCCGGATTTAAGCAGTTGGTCGAGCAAACTCATAAGCATCCTCTCTTAACAGGGTCAGGGGGCGCCAGAAAACCCGCCCGCAGGCAGGTTTATCGTAAAGAGCACTGGCTATCAGTCGCGCAGGTCGGACTCATGAATCGGTTGGTCGCGATGGGTCGCGCGCTGGTACTGGGCTGGCCAGATGGCCTTTTTACCGCCCAGGTCATCGTCTGCATGCAACGGCCAATACGGGTCACGCAACAGTTCACGCGCCAGCAGGATCAGGTTGGCCTGCCCGGTACGCAAAATATGCTCGGCCTGGGCCGGTTCGGTGATCATGCCCACCGTACCGGTGGCAATGCAGGCCTCCTTGCGCACGCGCTCGGCAAAACGGGTCTGGTAGCCAGGCCCCACCGGAATCTCGGCATTGGCTGCGGTACCGCCCGAAGACACGTCGATCAGGTCCACGCCCAATGCCTTGAGGCGTCGTGCCAGTTCGACGGTTTCGTCAGGGTTCCAGCCGTCTTCCACCCAGTCGGTGGCCGAGACCCGCACAAACAGCGGTAGCTCCTGCGGCCATACACCGCGCACGGCCTCGGTGACTTCCAACACCAGACGGATGCGATTCTCGAACGAACCGCCGTATTGGTCACGTCGCTGGTTGCTCAACGGTGAAAGAAATTGATGCAACAAGTAACCATGAGCAGCATGTACTTCAACCACCGAGAAGCCAGCCTCCAGCGCTCGCTTGGCGGCAGCCACGAACGCCTGGATAACCTCATTGATCTGGATCTCGTCCAGTTGCACTGGCGCAGTGTGCTGTGGGTCGAAGGCAATGGGTGACGGCCCGACAGGCACCCAGCCGCCCTCCTCCACCTTGACGCTGCCATGCTTGCCCAACCAGGGGCGGTGGGTGCTGGCCTTACGCCCGGCATGGGCCAGCTGGATACCGGCTACAGCGCCCTGGGCGCGAATAAAGCGGGTGATGCGTTGCAGGGGTTCAATCTGCTCGTCGTTCCACAGGCCCAGATCCTGGGCAGTGATACGGCCTTCGGGGGTGACGGCAGTGGCTTCGGTAAAAATCAGCCCGGCGCCGCCAACGGCACGGCTGCCCAGGTGGACCAGGTGCCAGTCATTTGCCAGCCCATCGACGCTGGAGTACTGGCACATTGGCGAGACCGCAATGCGGTTAAGAAGGGTCAGTTGGCGCAGGGTATAGGGTTCGAGCAGCAGACTCATGGGTCACCTCTAATTCCAGTGGGCAGGCTCCAAGTACTTCTGAAGAGCCTAGTCGACAACACTGGATGAGGGGGAGTTCATATCGCAACGGGACGTGGTGGTTTTGGTGGGAGCGGGCTTGCTCGGGATGCGGGCACCGCGGCCTGTCAGGCCAACCGCGGTGATAGCATCGCGAGCAAGCCCGCTCCCACAGGGGATTGGCGGATTAGCGCGGCTCGATATGGGCAATCATCAACTGTACGGTTTCGTTGCCGCGAAATTCGTTGAGGTCAAGCTTGTAGGCCAGTTCCACCCAGCGAATGGTCGGGTTCGGCCACACTTCGCGGTCGATCCCGAAAGCAATGCCGTCGAGCTTTACGCTGCCGCATTCGGTCTTGAGCACGACTTTCAAATGCCGCTCCCCCACGATGCGTTGCTCCACCAACTGGAATACCCCGTGGAACAGCGGTTCGGGAAAGTGCTGCCCCCATGGCCCGGCATTGCGCAGGGCACGCGCCAGCTCCAGGTGAAACTCTTCCACTGCCAGGCTGCCGTCAGACAGCATGCGCCCGGTCAGGTCTTCTTCACGCAATTGACGCCGCACTTCAACATCAAAGGCCTCACAGAACAGCGGGAAGTTAGCCTCAGGCAAAGTCAGCCCGGCCGCCATGGCATGGCCACCGTATTTGCTGATCAAGTCCGGATGCTGTGCAGCCACCACACTCAGTGCATCACGAATATGAAAGCCCGGCACCGATCGGCCGGAGCCCTTGAGCATGCCATCCCCGGCATCGGCAAAGGCAAAAGTCGGGCGGAAGTAACGCTCCTTGAGCCGCGAAGCCAGAATTCCGATCACTCCCTGGTGCCACTCGGGGTCGAACAGGCACAGGCCAAACGGCATGCTGTCGATGGTCAGATCCTTGAGCTGGGCCAGCGCTTCACGTTGCATGCCCTGCTCGATGGATTTACGGTCCTGGTTCATTTCGTCCAGTTGCGCAGCCATTTCCCGTGCGGCATTGGCGTCATCGGTGAGCAGGCATTCGATACCCAGGCTCATGTCGTCCAGGCGCCCGGCGGCATTCAGGCGCGGCCCGAGGATAAAACCCAGGTCGGTGGAGGTAATTTTCGAATGGTCACGCTTGGCCACTTCCAGAATAGCCTTGAGCCCGGGCCGGGCACGCCCGGCACGGATGCGCTCAAGCCCCTGGTGTACCAGGATGCGGTTGTTCGCATCCAGCGGCACCACGTCCGCGACGCTGCCCAGCGCCACCAGATCCAGCAACTCGGCGATATTCGGCGCCTTGCTGTCCTGGTACCAGCCCAGGCTGTTCAAGCGCGCCCGCAAGGCGATCAGCACATAGAAGATCACCCCTACCCCCGCCAGCGCCTTGCTCGGGAACTCGCAGCCGGGCTGGTTGGGGTTGACGATGGCATCCGCGGCCGGCAACTCGCTGCCCGGCAAGTGGTGGTCGGTAACCAGCACGCTCAAACCAGCTTTTTTGGCTGCGGCCACACCTTCGATACTGGAGATTCCGTTATCGACCGTGATCAACAAGTGCGGCGTGCGGGTCAGCGCAACTTCGACGATTTCCGGGGTCAGGCCGTAACCATATTCGAAGCGGTTAGGCACCAGGTAATCGACATGGGCCGCCCCCAGCAGGCGAAGACCGAGCATACCCACGGTGCTGGCTGTGGCGCCGTCGGCGTCAAAGTCGCCGACGATCAGGATGCGCTGGCGCTGCTCAAGCGCGACCACCAGCAAGTCCACCGCAGCATCGATGCCCTTGAGCTGCTGATACGGAATCAGCCGCGCCAGGCTCTTGTCCAGTTCTGCTTGCGACTGCACACCCCGAGCAGCGTAAAGACGGGTCAGCAGGGTTGGCATTTCGCCCAGAAAAGGCAGGGTTTCAGGCAGTGGACGAGGTTCGATGCGCATAAGCAGGTGAAGAGTCTCTAAGCGTAAAAAAGGGTTGGAACTTAGCCGCGTTCGCCTTGCAGCCACTGCAGTTGCACTTCGTGCTGGCCGCGATCATCTGTCACGAAAATCGTACCCTCGCTGATCATCACGTCCCACTTGATAACCCGTGGCATATCTTTGGCCAGCACCTCAAGAATCTCTTGCGGAACGGCTGCGATATTGACGTTCTTCAGGTTCTTGATTGCAGGAATCACCTTCCCTTCCCACACACGCAAGCTGCCATACGCCAGCAGGCTGGTGCGCTCGGTACGGCGCGAGCACCAGGTCAGACGGTCGGCATCGGGCTGTCCGACTTCGATCCAGTGCAGAACACGGTCATCCAGGCTTTTTTCCCACAGGGCCGGTTCGTCTACATCTGACAGGCCTCGACCAAAAGACAGCTGCTCGTTGTACCAAAAAGCGTAGGCCAGAAGGCGCACAGTCATGCGTTCTTCGGTCTCCGAAGGGTGGCGGGCGATGGTCTGCTTGACGCTTTCATAAACCCCGCGATCGAGATCGGTAAGGTTGAGTTCAAACTTGTAGGTCGTGGACGGCTGTGCCATGAACGGGCTTCTTGATACGGAGAAAGGCGACAAGTCTAACCGATACACCGTGATTGAACGAATCGGCCAGCTTCTTGCCAGCCGCCAGCTATGTTAAAAGGCTGTACTCGCTCGCCCTTGGACAAGGATTCCACATGCCGCTCGCCACCAAACCCCTTTCAGGCCTTAAAGTTGTTGAATTGGGTACCCTGATCGCCGGGCCATTTGCATCGCGCATTTGCGCCGAGTTTGGCGCCCAGGTGATCAAGGTCGAATCCCCTGACGGCGGCGACCCGCTGCGAAAATGGCGCAAGCTGTATGAAGGCACATCGCTATGGTGGTTCGTCCAGGCGCGCAACAAAAAATCCCTGACCCTGAATCTAAAACACCCCGACGGTCTGAGCATTCTCAAGGAGCTGCTGACAGACGCCGATATTCTGATCGAAAACTTTCGCCCCGGGGTTCTGGAGAAACTCGGACTGGGTTGGGATGTGCTGCATGCACTGAACCCCAAGCTGGTGATGGTGCGCCTGTCCGGCTTTGGCCAGACCGGCCCGATGAAAGATCAGCCGGGGTTTGGTGCGGTCGGCGAATCCATGGGCGGGCTGCGTTATATCACCGGTTTCGAAGATCGTCCGCCAGTGCGCACAGGCATCTCGATTGGCGACTCGATTGCCGCGCTGTGGGGTGTGATCGGTGCCCTTATGGCTTTGCGTCATCGCGAGGTCAACGGCGGCCAGGGCCAGGTGGTAGACGTGGCGCTCTACGAAGCGATTTTTGCCATGATGGAAAGCATGGTGCCCGAGTTCGATGTGTTCGGTTTCATCCGTGAACGTACCGGCAATATCATGCCGGGAATTACGCCCTCTTCCATCCATACCAGCCTGGACGGCAAGCACGTACAGATCGGCGCCAATGGCGACGCCATTTTCAAGCGCTTTATGCAGATTATCGGGCGCGACGATCTGGCCAACGACCCGGAGCTTGCACACAACGATGGTCGTGACGCACGCCGTGACGAACTGTATGGCGTGATTGACCGCTGGGTCGGCTCGCTGCCGCTGGCCACGGTACTTGAACAACTGGGCGCAGCGCAGGTGCCTGCCAGCCGTATTTTCTCGGCAGAAGACATGTTCAGCGATCCACAGTTTCTGGCCCGTGAAATGTTCCTGCAGGCCAAACTGCCTGACGGTAAAGACTTCAAGATGCCCGGTATCGTGCCAAGGCTCTCCGATACTCCGGGCACGGCAGATTGGGTAGGCCCCGAACTGGGTGCACATAACATCGAGGTGTTGAACAGCCTGGGTTACGACGCTGCAGCAATCGCCAACCTCAAGCAAGCGGGCGCCATCTAGGCGTGTTGCCCATTTTTAGTGGCCACCCAAGGAGATCAGCAGCATGACCCAGCGTTCGACCTTGCGAAGACTTTGGGCAGGCCTGATCACCGCATTGTTTCTGGCCTGGGCCCCTGGCAGTCAGGCAGCACCCACACTCATCTGGTTGTTGCGCGACCTGCCACCGTTAACGGTGTTTCATGGCCCGCAAAAAGGTAAGGGGATAGTCGACCAGGTGATGCCAGCCCTGATCGCAGGCATGCCGCAATACCAGCACGTGATAATGCGGGTTAACCGGGCTCGGGCCCTGCAGATGCTTGAAGAACCCTCGCTGACCTGCGATCCGGCGCTGATCTGGAATCCCGCCCGCGCCCTCTCGATCGTTTACTCCGAGCCCGTTGCGATCATGCACAGCAATGGCATGGCCATACTGCGTGAGAATCAGCATTTGATCGAACCCTTTGTCCATGACGACAAGGTAGACCTGCCGGGGCTGCTCAAGGCGCAAACCCTCAAGCTTGGAGTCATTGCCAAACGCAGCTACGGAGTATTGATTGATAGCCAGCTGAAGCTGAGCCCGCCAGGCCAGATTCTCATGCATTACGGTAACGATCCGTTGGGCAGTCTGCTGCAAATGCAACATGCAGGCCGTATGCCGACGCTATTGGGCTACTGGCCAGAAATCCAGGCCAAGGCCAGCCAGCAAGGTTTGTCATCCGACGAACTGCTGTTTTATCCGATTCAGGGCGCCCCGGAATATCAGTCGATTTACGTTGGCTGCTCGGACACTGCGCAAGGACGTGAGGTCATTCGCAGGGTCAATTCGATACTCACCACATTGGGCTCGCCATCCCTGTCTTACCTGGATGAGCAATGACACGTACGCATAAAAAAACCCCGAGCAGTGGGGAGGCTGCTCGGGGTTTAACAGGGTCATGATAACCCGCTCAACAGGCTACAAGTATCGGAGCAATAAACTTGCTCCTGCTGATGAAAAATCTGACAAACCAAACCTGCTGGAAGTTCCCCCGTTACTGGCAATTAATCTGCATTCGCGCCATCAGCACTTATCTGCTGTAGCTCGAAGGCACCCAACAATTGCCCCAGCGCCCCTATGGTCACGGGTTTTGACAGACACCCCAGCACCCTGAGACCTTGACTGCGGGCCACTCTGGCCGCCCTCTCGACCACCGGAGGTGCAGCAGCACTCAAAATGATCAACGCTGCAGCTTTGCGTTCAAGGGCCAACTCGCTGATCAGCTCCTGCCCTGACGCCCCTTCCATATACAAATCACAAATGGCCACGTCTATGGCACCGCGCCTGAGCAAGGACTCGCGGGCGCAATCAACGCTTTCGGCCGTCAACACGTCAAAAATGCGGAAGGCGTTCAACATCTGATGCAACACCATTAATTGAAACGGGTTGTCTTCAAGAATCAATACTTTCAAAGATCGCATCATGGGCCTTCAGGCATAAACCTAGCGCTACAGAGGAGGTAAACCTTAGTGGGCTCAACACTCAATACACATAGGACATATCTGTAAATACCATAGGAATCCACAACGCCTTTCATTTACTGGATCAAACCAGCTTACTGATCCCACTTTTTAGCTTCAGATTTGTCGAACCATCCTCCTACCAGCCCCTCCAGACGCCCAGTCTCTGAATAAAACGGAACAACCCACTGATAGATTTCCATGCCTCCGGACTTAAACTCCACCCAACGTTTTTGGTAACAGGGTTTGCGGCTTTGAATCATGCGCATTATTTCCCGCTGGAGCTTCTCGGCCAGCTCCTTCGAAAACAAATCAACATCAGTCACCTTCAACCCGCGAATCCGTCCCAACTGGACTGATAAACGCTGCTCATAGCTTTGATTGCAGGTAATCAGCTCTCCCTCCAGGCCAACCACGAAAATCGGGCTGGGAATGCCATCCAGAAAGCGGTGACTGAGCCCCAACTGCTCATTCAGGGTTTTCTCGGATTGACGCGCAATAATCAGTTGCCTGCGCAGAAACCAGTTGTACACAAACAACATAAGCCCGGCCGCAATCAAGACCGCTATCGCCCAATAAAGACGGGCTGAGTGATACAGGCCACTCTCGATGATCAGCGGTTTGCCCACCCCCCCCAGCCACTTGGTTCTCAGCGCCCGAATCTCGGCCATGGGCATGGCTTCCAACGCCTTGTTCATGATGCTGAAAAGCTCCGGGTATAGAACAGGGACCGAAAAGCTGGCGGCAGCCCATTGCCCGTCAACACTGCGTCCGACCTTGAGGCGCCCCGGTGGGTAAAGATGAGCCTGTGTCTCTGTTTGTATCGTCGCATCTGCCTCGCCATTGGCGACCGCGTGACGTGCCTGGGCGTAGGTATCAACCAGATGCAAGGTGATTGCGGGGTATTCACGTCGAATCAAGTCTTCGAGGGCATGCCTGGCTGGAAGCGCCAGAACCTTGCCGGCCAGTTCGTCCAATGAACCCAGCCGGGAATCATTGACTCGTACAACAAACACCCAGGGTGCCCCACCGTAGGAATAGGTGAAGTTCAAAAAAGCTTTGCGCTCACGACTTCTGGAGAGGCTTGAGTTCATCAGTGCCTCGCCACTTTTGAGCATGTCTAGGATTTGTACCGTTGAAAACGCTTCTTTATGTACAAACTGCAACCCGGTCATGCGAGAAATTCGCGCCAGAATATCCACACTCAGCCCTACCCAACGACCGTCCCCGGTCTTGAATGCGTACAAGGGGAACTGCTGGGTCGCCAGGGCTACAACCGGATTGCGCTGGATCCACTCAAGCTCGCCAGGCAGCAGGTTGATATGCGATTGAACAGCGTGCCCTTCAAGCCCGATGATCCAGCGTGAAAGCACCATGCGCGATGTATTGTCATCAAGGCTGCCCAGCGCGCGGTTGATCAGCAACCCAAGTTCGGGGTCAGAGAGGCGTGTAGCAAATGCAAAACCGGAGGATGGCAAGGCGCTATCACCGATAATGCGCACCCCCGAATGAGGCCGGACACTTTTGAATGACTGCACGATAAGTTCATTGCCGATAAACCCGTCGATATCCCCCTCAACCAGCGCGTCCATTGCATTATGCAGGTCACTGATGGTGGTGATTTCACTGTCAGGGTAAAACGCCTGGGCGGTATGAATATCGACGTAGCCCTCCATAAAGCCGATTTTTTTCCCGACCCAGTTTTTGACCGGCTCTTCCTCACATGAGCGACAAACGATAACCAGTCGATCAGTCATGTACTCCCGGGAAAAAGCTACACCTTCAATCCCTCGCTCAAACCCGCTGGCGCTGGCCAGAATATCGATATTGCCGGCCAGCAGCTCTGCAACGGCCTGATCACGACGCCTGTAGCCCAGGACTTCAACAGGCACGCCCAACGTGTCTCGAACGATGCTCAGGTAATCTGCGCTGATGCCCTGATAGTTATTGCGGTCGTCGGTGATGTCGACCGGTTCGTAATCACCGATGGCGATACCAACCCGTAGCGTTCCATGATTGGCCAGCCATTGCCGCTCCGGGGCATCCAGTTGCAGAGGCTGGATATCCACAAAGCGTGTTGCGAGCCTGAAAGGCGTTCCGGAAGCGCCCATCACCGGCAGGGCCAGGCTCAACAAGGCCATGCCCAGCACTATGCGCATCCATGATTCAAATGTCTGGTGAATACGTGACATGACAGCATCCTTGACCGGGTATTCGCCAGCACAGAAGGGGCGAAGACCTGGCAAGTTTGCCATGCACCAATAAAAAAGCCCGTCAGATGACGGGCTTCAAATTACGTAAGACGAATGCCGTTAAAGCGGCTTGCCACGGTTGCCATGCTGGCTGACAAAGCCCTGGACAGCCTTGAGGTCATTAGCCAGTACGGTGTAACGCTCCTCTCGCTCAAACAAGTCAGAAAGGTGAGACGGCAGTTCGAGCGCTTTTCCTATGCCGGCTTTTTCAACCGCTTCAGGGAACTTGACCGGATGTGCCGTGCCCAGAATGACCATCGGGATATCCAGACTGCGTCGGCATTCACGGGCCGCACGCACACCGATAGCGGTGTGCGGATCGAGCACTTCGCCGCTTTCGACAAATACCTGAGCGATGGTTTCGCAGGTTTGCTCATCATCAACCGCCAGCGAATCAAACAGACGACGCGCTTCGGTCCAGCGATCTTCATCAACGCTGAAATTACCGGTTTGCTTGAAGGTATCCATCAGACCGGCAACGGCTGCGCCATTGCGACCATGAAGGTCGAATAGCAAGCGCTCGAAGTTCGACGACACCATGATGTCCATCGACGGCGACAGAGTCGCGTGCAAGGTGTCCTTGGCGTACTGATTGCCGCTCATGAAGCGGTGCAGGATGTCGTTGCGGTTGGTGGCAACGATCAGCTGGTTGATCGGCAGGCCCATGTTGCGTGCCAGGTAGCCCGCAAAGATGTCGCCGAAGTTGCCGGTAGGCACCGAGAACGACACGGAACGGTGTGGCCCGCCCAGTTGCAGGGAGGCATGGAAGTAGTAAACGATCTGGGCCATGATCCGCGCCCAGTTGATCGAGTTTACGGCGACCAGGCGTGTACCCTTGAGGAAACCCTGGTCGGCGAAGCTGGCCTTGACCATTTCCTGGCAGTCATCGAAGTTGCCTTCGATGGCGATGTTATGAATGTTGTCACCGAACAGCGTGGTCATCTGCCGACGCTGGACTTCCGATACCCGGTTGTTGGGGTGCAGGATAAAGATGTCGACGTTTTCGCAATGCTTGCAGCCTTCGATCGCCGCCGAACCGGTATCCCCGGAAGTCGCGCCGACAATCACTACACGCTCGCCACGTTTTGCCAGCACGTAATCGAGCAAGCGGCCGAGCAATTGCAGGGCAAAGTCCTTGAACGCCAGGGTCGGACCGTGGAACAGCTCAAGTACCCATTCATTGCCGTTTAGCTGACGCAGTGGCGCTACAGCTGCGTGGGAAAACGCGCCGTAGGTTTCTTCGAGAATCTTTTTGAAGTCTGCATCCGGAATGCTGCCGGTCACGAACGGGCGCATAACCCGAAAGGCCAGTTCGTGGTAAGGCAAACCGGCCCAGGAAGCGATTTCTTCCTGGGTAAAGCGCGGCAGGTTTTCCGGTACATACAAACCGCCATCACTGGCCAGACCGGCCAGCAACACATCTTCAAAATTCAGGGCCGGTGCCTGGCCACGAGTACTGATATAGCGCATGGGTTCAAACCTTCGGTTTGAGCGCCAAGCGGTTTAGCGCCAGGCAACAAGTAAAAGCCGATGTGCTCTTGCTTGCCGCTTGCCGCTGCCGCTTGCCGCTCTTAATTAATTAAGATGCTCAACGCGGATGCGAACGACCGGACCCACAACGCCCTGCAATGCTTCAAGCGCGGCAATGGCATCGTTGATGTGCTGTTCAATTACCCGATGGGTCAACAGGATCATTGGCACCAGGCCGTCATGCTCTTCGACTTCTTTCTGCATGATCGATTCGATGTTGATGCCGCGCTCGGACAAGATGCTCGCTACCTGGGCCAATACGCCCGGGTGATCTTTGGCCTGGATGCGCAGGTAGTAGGCGCTTTCGCACGCTTCGATCGGCAGGATCGGATGGTCGGAGAGCAGATCCGGCTGGAAGGCCAGGTGCGGTACGCGGTTTTCCGGGTCGCTGGTCATGGCACGCACCACGTCTACCAGGTCGGCAACCACGGACGAAGCCGTTGGTTCCATACCGGCGCCAGCACCATAGAACAGGGTCGAACCGGCAGCGTCACCGTTGACCATGACTGCGTTCATTACGCCGTTGACGTTGGCGATCAGGCGGTCAGCCGGAATCAGCGTCGGGTGAACCCGCAACTCGATGCCGTTGGCCGTGCTGCGTGCAACACCCAGATGCTTGATGCGATAACCCAGCGCCTCTGCGTAATTCACATCAGCGGTTGTCAGCTTGGTGATGCCTTCGGTGTAGGCCTTGTCGAACTGCAACGGGATACCGAAAGCAATCGACGCCAGAATGGTCAGCTTGTGCGCCGCATCGATACCTTCAACGTCAAACGTCGGATCTGCCTCGGCATAACCCAGCGCTTGTGCTTCAGCCAGCACGTCTTCGAACGTACGGCCTTTTTCGCGCATTTCGGTGAGGATGAAGTTACCGGTACCGTTGATGATGCCCGCCACCCAGTTGATACGATTGGCCGAGAGACCTTCACGGATCGCCTTGATCACCGGGATACCGCCTGCAACGGCCGCTTCGAACGCCACGATCACGCCCTTTTCCTGGGCTTTGGCGAAGATTTCATTACCGTGAACGGCAATCAGCGCCTTGTTCGCGGTCACGACATGCTTGCCGTTTTCGATGGCCTTGAGCACCAGTTCACGGGCGATGGTGTAACCACCAATCAGCTCGATAACAATGTCGATTTCAGGGTTGGTCGCAACAGCGAATACATCGTTGGTAATGGGGGTACCGGTAATGTCGCACTGAGGGTTTGGCGTACGCATTGCAATTTGCGCAACCTGGATACCACGCCCGGCACGGCGGGCAATCTCCTCGGCGTTACGCTTTAGTACGTTGAAGGTGCCGCCACCGACGGTCCCGAGCCCACAGATACCTACTTTGACCGGATTCACGCTGAACTCCCCATAAAACGGCCGACTCAAGGTCGGCCGTGAAAAACAACCGTGGATTGCCACGGTTCTCTATTAATGGCCGGGCAACTGAACTGCCCCGCCATGATCGTCACAGGCTTATCGTGACGACACTGGATTATTTAACACTGAGTGCCAGCTTGCCAACCTGCGCAGCAGGCTGATAACCCGGAATCACCTGACCGTCAGCCAAAACGATGGCTGGCGTGCCATTGACGCCGATGGACTGGCCCATGGCGAACTGCTTGGCAACCGGATTGGCGCATTTTGGCGCCTCGACGGTTTTACCATCAGTCATCTTGTCCATCGCCGTTTTTTTGTCCTTGGAACACCACACCGCCTGCAGCTGCTGGTCACCCGGTGAGCCGAGGCCCTGACGCGGGAACGCAACATAGCGCACTTCAATCCCCATCTTGTTCAGTTGCGGGACTTCGGCATGCAATTTGTGGCAATACGGGCAAGTGGTGTCGGTAAATACCGTGATATGCGACTTGGTTTCGCCGATGGCAGGGTAAACGACGGTCTCTGCCACCGGAATGCCATTAATCAACTTGGCCACGCCAACACGTTCGGCCTGCTCGGTCAGGTTCACCGGCTTGCCGTCCTTGAGCTGGAACATGTAGCCCTGAACGATGAACTGGCCATCGGCACTGGCATACAGCACGCGGCTGCCCTTGAGCTTGACTTCATACAGGCCGGCCATGGGACTGGCACTGATGCTCTCGACCGGCACATCCAGTTGCAGGGTTTCGAGGCTCTTGCGGATTGCTTGTTCGGCGCCGGTATCGGCGAACGAGAAGGTGCTGACCAACGCAATGGCTGCGGCGGCGAAAATCTGGATCACACGCATGGGAACTCCTGAAGACGGGCAAAGCTGCCAACCCCGATACCCGTCCTGAAACAACGGGTTTGGGCGGCGCGCTTTCTAAACCGGCAAAGCCTACCACAGATGGCCTGCATGACCGACTCCGACTAGCCACGCGGGTGATGGAGGGCATGCAGGTCCTGCAGTCGGGCACGGGCAACATGGGTGTAAATCTGCGTCGTCGAGAGGTCGCTGTGCCCCAGCAGCATTTGCACCACACGCAAATCGGCGCCGTGATTGAGCAAATGGGTGGCGAAGGCATGGCGCAAGGTATGTGGCGACAGCGACTTGTCGATCCCGGCCACCCTGGCCTGATGCTTGATGCGATGCCAGAAGGTCTGGCGGGTCATCTGTTCACCGCGCTGACTGGGAAATAGCACATCACTGGGGCGACCGCCCAGCAGCTCATGCCGGGCATCGCGCATGTAGCGCTCGACCCGGACGATGGCCTCCTCCCCCATCGGCACCAGGCGTTCCTTGCTGCCCTTGCCCATCACGCGCAAAACGCCCTGGCGCAGGTTGACCTGCTCCAGGGTCAGGCTGATCAATTCGGTTACGCGCAGGCCACAGGCATACAGTACTTCAAGCATGGCCCGATCACGCTGGCCGATGGCCTCACTCAGATCAGGGGCGGCGAGCAGCGCTTCTACGTCTGCCTCTGACAGGGACTTGGGTAATGGCCTGCCCAACTGGGGCATATCGACCTGCAAGGTAGGGTCGACGGCAATCAGGTTTTCTCGCAGCAGATAACGATAGAAGCCACGCAAACCTGAGAGCAAGCGCGCAGTCGAGCGAGGCTTGTAGCCCTGCTCCAGGCGCCAGGCGAGATGATCGAGGATCAACTCGCGCCCGGCGCTGGCCACAGCGATACCGCGCTCCTGCAACCAGCCATTGAATAAGGCCAGGTCACTGCGATAAGCACCGCGGGTGTTGTCCGACAAGCCTTTTTCCAGCCACAGGGCATCCAGAAAACGGTCGATAAGTGGGTCGTCTATAGCGGGCATTGGCTCTCGAAACGCACAGGCCGGAGGCTGCGCACAAATATAAAGTGAACTGCAAAAGTGAGCGCTAGTCTTTCATGGCTGGCGGATGCCATAAACCCCAAGTTTTCACAGGATGACCTTATGACCGAACAACAGATTTTGCTGTCTTTCGGCGGCATCGGCATCGCTGCCCTGGGCTCACAGTGGCTGGCCTGGCGACTGAAGCTGCCGGCCATCCTGTTTCTGCTGTTGAGCGGGATCCTGGTCGGCCCGGTATTGGGCTGGCTGGACCCGCAAGAATTGTTCGGCCCGCTGCTGATGCCGCTGGTCTCACTGGCGGTGGCGCTGATTCTGTTTGAAGGCAGCCTGACCCTGCATTTGTCCGAGTGGCGCGAAATCGGCACTGTGGTCCATCGGCTGGTCACTATCGGTGCGCTCTCGACCTGGGCCGTGATCACCCTGGCGACCCATTGGCTACTGGGCTTTGACTGGCTTCTGGCCTTGCTGTTCGGCACGCTGACACTGGTCACCGGGCCTACGGTGATTGTGCCGATGCTGCGCGTAGTACGGCCCAAGGCATCGATTGCCAATATCCTGCGCTGGGAAGGCATTGTCATCGACCCGATTGGCGCGCTGCTGGCGGTGGTGGTCTACAGCTTTATCATCGCCAGCGCCACGGGCGAGGGCCTGAGCCACAGCCTGCTGACCTTTGCCGGGGTGATTGTATGCGGCAGCTTGTTCGGCATTGTAGGTGGCTGGATCATGGGGCAGATCGTACGCCGCCAATGGCTGCCGGAGTACCTGCACAGCCTGGCCACGCTGGCAGCAGTGCTGGGCGTATTTATTGGTGCCAATACGGTGATGCATGAGTCCGGACTGCTGGCGGTCACCTTGATGGGCATGTGGATGGCCAATATGAAGGGGGTGGATGTACGCAACATCCTGCACTTCAAGGAAAACCTGAGCATCTTCCTGATCTCGGGGCTGTTTATCCTGCTGGCGGCGCGCCTGGACTTGAACGCCATGATCGGCCTGGGGCCTGTGGTGCTGGTGTTGCTGCTGATTATTCAATTTATCGCCCGGCCTCTGAACGTGGTGATTTCGACCTTTGGCTCAAAACTGAACTGGCGCGAACGCGCCTTGCTCGCCTGGATCGCCCCACGCGGGATTGTCGCGGCAGCCGTTTCAGCAATTTTTGCGATCCGCCTGGACGAAGCAGGCCATGACGGCGCGCTGCTACTGGTGCCCCTGACCTTTGCAGTGATCATCGGTACGGTGGTGCTGCAAAGCGCGACGGCACGGCCCCTGGCCCGCCTGCTCAAAGTCGCGGAGCCGGCCCCCAGCGGCTTTTTGATCGTTGGCGCCAATGGCCCGGCCCGGGTTATTGGCAAGGCATTGCAGCAACTGGGCAGCCGCGTACTGCTAACCGATTCCAACTGGGAACACATTCGCGCCGCGCGCATGGACAACTTGCCCACTTACTTTGGCAATCCGGCTTCAGAGCATGCCGAGAGTCACCTGGATCTGGTGGGGCTGGGGCATTTGCTCGCACTGTCACCCTCTGGCGAGTTGAATACCCTGGCAGCGGCACGCTTTCATCACGAGTTCGGGCTGCAGCGCTTGTTTACACTGACCAATGGCCAGGAAATTCGCCGCACTGACAAGCATCGCGCCAGCCACGAGTACCGCGGTCAAGCCCTGGGCAACCCGGCGCTGACCTACGGTCAGCTCGCCAGTGAGTTGAGCCAGGGAGCCGAGCTGTACAGCACCACACTGACCGACAACTTCACCTGGGCGGACTACCTGGCCCTGCATGGCAAGCGCGTCACCCTGCTCTTCGCCCGCGACAACACTGGCTGGGTGCATGTAGTGACACCTGACAGTGAATTGAAACCAGGCTCCGGGTGGACGCTGCTGGCGTTGATCAGGCACCCGTAGCAGCTGTTACGAGGCAAACCCTGGCAACACCGGTACCGGGCGCTTGTCATCATCGATGGCGACAAAGCTGAACAAGCCCTGGATCGCCAGTTCGCGACCATCGCAGCTCATGCTTTCGACATACACCTCGACCTCAACCTTGAGGCTGGTGTTGCCAACTTTAACCACACGCCCCACCAGCTCAACGATGGAGCCAGCCGCGATCGGATGGTTGAAATCAATACGGTCCGTGGACACAGTCACCAACGGCAGACGACAAAAACGCGTTGCGGCAATAAACGAAACTTCGTCCATCCACGCCAGCGCGGTGCCGCCAAACAGGGTGTTGTGGTGATTGGTGGTAGAGGGGAATACCGCTTTGGTAATACGGGTAACGGAGAGGTCGGTACGGCGTTGAATCTCTTGCTCACGCGAAGTCATGCTTTCTTACTACCTACAACTGGACAAAGGTCTGACAAATCTCAGGCAACAAAAAAGCAGCCCGAAGGCTGCTTTTTTCTGCATCGGGAAGCTGGACTTAAGCCAGTTTTTCCTTGATGCGAGCTGCTTTACCCGACAGGTCGCGCAGGTAGTACAGCTTGGCTTTACGCACGTCACCGCGACGCTTAACAGCCATGCTGTCGATTTGCGGGCTGTAGGTCTGGAAAGTACGCTCTACGCCAACACCGTTGGAGATTTTACGAACAGTGAAAGCACTGTTCACGCCACGGTTACGCTTGGCAATCACTACACCTTCGAAAGCTTGCAGACGCGAACGATCGCCTTCCTTCACTTTCACCTGAACGACAATGGTGTCGCCCGGGGCAAAAGGAGGGATCTCTTTAGTCATCTGCTCTGCTTCGAGTGCAAGGATGATTTTGTTAGTCATGCTGTGCTCCTAAGGTAGATCAACTGATCTACCATCGATACGTTGTTAACTATCGTCCCGCTCGCGGATGTATTCCTCGAGCAGCTTCTTCTCTTCTCCAGAAAGCGAGCGGCTTTCCAGAAGATCGGCGCGTCGTTCAAAGGTCCGCCCAAGGGACTGCTGTAAACGCCAACGCCGGATGTGTGCATGATTGCCACTAAGCAATACGTCGGGAACACGCTGATCCGCATACACCTCCGGTCGGGTGTAGTGCGGGCAATCCAGCAGACCATCCGTGAAGGAATCTTCCTCCGCGGAGTCCGCATGCCCTAAAGCTCCAGGCAGCAGTCGTGTAACCGCATCAATCAGAACCATCGCCGGCAGCTCGCCACCAGAGAGTACATAGTCACCAATTGACCACTCTTCATCGACATAAGCGTCTATAAAACGCTCGTCAATGCCTTCATAACGACCTGCAATAAGGATTAATGCTTCCTCATTCGCCAGCTCGCGTACCGCCGACTGATTCAGTTGACGGCCTTGGGGCGACAGGTAAATCACCTTCGCCGCCTCTCCGGCTGCTTCTCTGGCCTGAACCAGTGCATCTTCCAGAGGCTTGATCTTCATCACCATGCCCGGACCACCGCCAAATGGGCGATCATCCACAGTGTGATGCCGATCCGTTGTGTAGTCTCGCGGGTTCCAACAAGTCAGCTGCAAGAGCCCTTGTTTCACCGCACGACTAGTGATGCCGTAGTCGCTGATGGCGGAAAACATTTCGGGAAACAAACTGATCACTTCTACGCGCAATTTAGCCACGCTTAGAAGTCCGCATCCCAATCCACCTTCATCTCGCCAGCTGCAAGGTCGACGCTCAACACGCATTGCTCTGTATAGGGCAACAAGCGATCACGATCATCCAGGCTACCTGGGCAAGGTTTGACTTCCATGACATCGTTCGAGCCAGTTTCCATCAGGTCAACAATCTTGCCGAGCAATTGCCCTTCAAGGTTGGTCACTTTCAGTCCCTGCAGCTGGTACCAGTAGTACTCGCCGTCGGTCAGCTCAGGAAACAGGTTACGCGGCACGCAGATTTCGAATTCACGAAGAAGACCAGCTTCATCACGGTCATCGAGACCCTTGAGCTTTACAACCAGAAACTTGCCGTTATGAGAACGGCCACTGACCAGCTCTGCCTGTCGTACATCATTACCGCGCCGAAGCGTCAGTTTTTTGTAGTCCAACAGGTTATCAATTGGATCCGTAAAGGAATAAACCTTCACTTCGCCGCGCACGCCGTGAATCGAGTAGATTTTGCCGATAACGATCAAATCATCAGCAGTTTCAGGCGTCACGCTCATATTGCTCAGGCCGCAGCCTTAGCGTTTTCTTTAACCAGCTGAGCAACACGCTCAGACAGTTGAGCACCAACGCTCAGCCAGTAGGCGAGGCGGTCTTCTTTAACGGAGAAACGGATTTCCTGACCACGGGCAACCGGGTTGAAGAAACCAATTTGTTCCTTGTGGGAACCGTCACGTGGGTTACGGCTGTCGGTAACGGTCAAGTGGTAAAACGGGCGCTTTTTGGAGCCGCCAAGGGCAAGACGGATTGTTAGCATGTGAACATCGTTCCTGTAGTCGGTGCTGCAAATCTAAAGGCACAGCGGGCATAGGTGCCCGAAAGGCCGCATATTCTAAGGAATATCCGGACTTTTGCAAATGTCTTTTTCTGGCGCCTATCGGCATGCCGTACAGACTTGCAACTAGGTCACCACGAATGGTGACAGGTCAGCTCCCGCACAGTGCGGGTTTGCCGGGTGTCTCGCATTGCTGCGAGTTGCCCGGACGCAAGCGTCCGGGCGGGTAAATTACATTTTTGGCATGCCGCCGCCGGGCATCATCGAGCCCATGCCGCGCATCATTTTCGCCATCCCACCTTTGGTGGAGAATTTTTTCATCATCTTTTGCATCTGCTTGTGCTGCTTGATCAAGCGGCCGATGTCCTGCACCTGAGTGCCGGAGCCCATGGCAATCCGGCGTTTGCGCGAACCGCTGATCAGCTCAGGGTCGCGGCGCTCGGCCGGGGTCATGGAGTTGATGATGGCTTCCATCTGCTTGAACTGTTTCTCAGCTGCGCCCTGGGCATTGCCCATTTGCGCCAGATTGACACCACCCATGTTCGGCAGTTTGTCCATGAGGCCGCCAAGGCCACCCATGTTCTTCATCTGTTGCAGCTGGTCGCGGAAGTCTTCGAGATCGAAGCCTTTGCCTTTTTTAAGCTTTTTAGCCAGTTTGTCGGCTTTGTCTTTATCGAGGGTCTGTTCGGCCTGCTCGATCAGGCTGAGCACGTCGCCCATGCCGAGGATGCGCGAAGCGATACGATCCGGGTGGAACGGCTCGAGCGCATCGCTCTTCTCACCCATACCGATGAACTTGATCGGCTTGCCGGTAATGGCTCGCACGGACAACGCCGCACCACCCCGGGCATCACCGTCGACCTTGGTCAGGATCACCCCGGTCAGCGGCAATGCATCACCGAACGCCTTGGCGGTGTTGGCCGCATCCTGGCCAGTCATGGCGTCGACGACAAACAGGGTTTCTGCCGGCTTGACGGCCGCGTGCAGCTCCTGGATCTCGGTCATCATCTCGGCATCGATATGCAGGCGACCTGCGGTATCGAGGATGACCACGTCGATGAACTTCAGCTTGGCTTCCGCAATGGCGGCGCGAGCGATGTCTACCGGCTTCTGGCTAAGGTCGGACGGGAAGAAGGTTACACCGACTTCATTGGCCAGGGTTTCGAGCTGTTTGATCGCAGCCGGACGATAAACGTCGGCCGAGACCACCATCACAGTTTTCTTTTTGCGCTCTTTAAGGAAGCGCGCCAGCTTGCCGGCAGTCGTGGTTTTACCAGCGCCCTGCAAACCGGCCATCAATACAACGGCTGGCGGCGTGACATTAAGGACCAGGTCCTCGTTGGCAGCGCCCATCAGGCTTTCAAGTTCAGCCTGAACAATTTTTACAAACGCCTGGCCCGGCGTCAGGCTGCGCGACACTTCAGTGCCGACAGCGCGCTCTTTGACCGCAGCGACGAAGTCTTTGACCACTGGCAAAGCCACGTCGGCTTCCAGCAACGCCATGCGTACTTCACGCAGGGTGTCTTTGATATTGTCTTCGGTCAGCTTGGCCTTGCCGGTGACATGGCGCAGCGTCTGCGAAAGACGGTCGGTTAAATTTTCAAACATGCGCGATCCTTTCAGGCCCAAAGTAGACCGGGGTTATTGCGGCCCAGCCCGTGTAAAACTGATGCTCGGCGAGCCTGCGGCGTGGGCAGGTCGCGGATTATAGCGAAGACTGGCCGTGTCCGACACCATGCCGTCGGCTTATGTGGTCTTTCGTGCACAGGCGGTTGTATGCCAAACTCAGTCCTTTCGGGCTTGCCTAACAGGATTTATGCTCCCCTTGTCACCCAGTTTGCTACCCAGCCTCGCCGCCGCCTGCTTGTATGCCGCTGCGACCTTCTATCAGGGCTCTTGTCTGCGCCAGGGCGCAAAGGCAAACAAACGCCTGTTGGTGACGCTCGGCATTCTTGCCGTACTTGCCCACGCCGCCAGCCTGTTCACCCACCTGATGACGCCTGCAGGCCTTGAACTGGACTTCTTCAGTGCAGCCAGCCTGATTGCCGTGGCCGTGATTACCGTGACCCTGGCGGCCTGCGCCCGCATACCGGTCGAGAACCTGCTGCTGCTTTTATACCCGCTGGGCATGCTGACAGTACTGCTGTCCGAATTCGCCCCGCCCGGCACGGTTCAGGTCATTAATGAAGAGCCAGGCATACTCGCGCATATCCTGCTGTCGATTCTGGCCTATGGCATGTTCACCATTGCGGTGTTCCAGGCGCTGTTGCTGTCGCTGCAGAACTATCAGCTCAAGCACAAGCATCCCAAGGGCCTGATCAAGAACTTCCCGCCACTGCAAACCATGGAAAGCCTGCTCTTCGGCTTTCTCTGGGCCGGCTGGTCGCTGCTTTCGCTGTCCCTGGTTTCCGGTTGGCTGTTTCTGGGCAACCTGTTCGCCCAGCACCTGGTGCACAAGACCCTGCTGGCCTGCCTGGCCTGGATCGTATTCAGCGTGTTGCTGTGGGGCCGTCACCACCTCGGCTGGCGCGGTCACAAGGCCATCCGCTGGACCTTTGCCGGTTTTTGCCTGCTGATGCTGGCCTACTTTGGCAGCAAGCTGGTTCGTGAATACATTCTGCATATCTGACGGGCGATAATTATGGATAGCTTGCCCCCTGGGCCGATTCTGACAATTTCGGCACTATTGATCGCAGGAGCCGCTGTATTTATCGGCTTTATACTGGGCAAAAGCAGTGCCCGCGCCAGGCGCACCAACGCCCAGCAGCTGCGAGAGGAGGCTCCCCAGCAACAGGACGAGCAGCCCAACAGCCGCCCGGCCCTGCTATCAGGCATCCATGCGCTGGACAACATCACGGTCAACGATATCCTGATCCCGCGCAACGAAGTCGAAGGCCTGAACCTCGACGACCCGATCGAAGACCTGATTGAGCAGTTGCGCCAGACCTCGCGCACACGCCTGCCGGTGTTTCACAACGACATCAACCAGGTCGAAGCCATCCTCAATACCCGCCACATCCAGCACATGCTGCCCGACGCCAGCCTGACCAAAGAAGCACTGCTGGCCGTTTGCCACGAACCTTACTTCATCCCCGAAAGCACCCCGCTGCAACTGCAACTGCTTAACTTCCACAAGCAGCAGCGCCGCCTGGGCGTGGTGGTCGATGAATATGGCGAAGTGCTTGGCATCGTGACGCTTGAGGACATCCTCGAAGAGATCGTCGGCGAGTTCGAAGACGAGCAGAATATCGATAACCCCCATATCGACCCCCTGCCCGACGGCCGTTATGTTGTCGATGGTGCAGCCTCCATTCGCGAGCTGAACAAAGCCCTGGGCTGGCACCTGCCCTGCGACGGCCCGAAAACCCTCAATGGCCTGGTCACCGAAGCGCTGGAAACCATCCCCGAGACCACCGTGTGCCTGAAAATCGGCGGCTATCGCCTGGAGATCCTCCAGACCGAAGAAAACCGCGTCAGCCGCGTACTGATCTGGCACAACAGCGTCAAGCCCGCGGTTTAATCGCCGCGCAAGGTCTTGTTACATTTGAGCGGGCCTCCCTATAATCATCATCGCTTACCCAAGCCTCGCCAACACGCGTGTTACCCGCACCCAGCGCTGTCGGCGCGTTGTATGACGCAGTACCTGCGTACGTTCCCATCCTGAACTGCGCTTGCACCCTGTTATCCCTCAGGGCCAACGACCATAAAAATTGCTCGCCATGTCGCACCGCCAAAGCGGACATCGGCACAGGGCTCATAACTGTCAGGGATATACGCATGACCTCCAGCACAACCTATAGCGAAGCTACGCCCGACAAGCCGGCCAACTCCGCCACCCGCGTTGCCACGGCCAGCTTTATTGGCACGGCCATCGAGTTCTACGACTTTTATGTGTATGCCACCGCCGCTGCACTGGTGATAGGCCCGGTATTTTTTCCGCAGACATCCGGTACCGCACAAATGCTGTCGGCGTTTCTGACCTTCGGCATCGCCTTTCTCGCCCGCCCGCTGGGCTCATTCCTGTTTGGCCACTTCGGTGACCGCATCGGACGCAAATCCACCCTGGTGGCCTCACTGCTACTGATGGGCGTGTGCACCACATTGATCGGGGTGCTGCCGGGCTACGCCACGATCGGCGCCTGGGCCCCGATCCTGCTGTGCGTGCTGCGCTTCGGCCAGGGCCTGGGGCTGGGTGGCGAATGGGGCGGCGCGGCATTGCTGGCCACCGAGAACGCCCCCAAGGGCAAGCGCGCCTGGTATGGCATGTTTCCGCAACTGGGGCCTTCGATCGGTTTTCTGGCGGCCAATGGCCTGTTTCTGATTCTGGCCATGAGCCTGAGCGATGAGCAGTTCCGCTCCTGGGGCTGGCGCATCCCCTTCCTGCTTAGCGCAGCGCTGGTGATGGTGGGTCTGTATGTACGCCTGAAGCTGGAAGAGACACCGGTGTTTGCCAAGGCCGTAGCACAGCACGAGCGGGTGAAAATGCCCATCGTCGAACTCTTCAGCCAATACTGGGCACCGATGCTGCTGGGCGCCGCTTCGATGGTGGTGTGTTACGCACTGTTCTATATCTCGACAGTGTTTTCCCTGAGCTATGGCGTGTCCACGCTGGGCTATACCCGCGAAACCTTCCTCGGCCTGCTGTGTTTTGCCGTGCTGTTCATGGCGGCGGCCACACCTCTGTCGGCCTGGGCCAGTGACCGTTATGGACGCAAGCCGGTGCTGATAGTCGGTGGCGTGCTGGCGATCTTGTCAGGCTTTCTGATGGAGCCTCTGCTCACCCACGGCACCACCTGGGGTGTGGCGCTGTTCCTGTGCATCGAGCTGTTTTTGATGGGCGTGACCTTTGCCCCGATGGGTGCCCTGCTCCCTGAACTGTTCCCGACCCGCGTGCGCTATACCGGCGCGTCGGCGGCTTACAATCTGGGTGGCATTGTCGGAGCTTCCGCTGCACCTTTTTTTGCGCAAAAGCTGGTGAGCATGGGGGGGTTGAGCTGGGTAGGCGGGTACGTGTCGGGCGCAGCGATTCTCAGCCTGATTGCCGTGCTGTGCCTGAAGGAAACGAGAGAGGCTGACCTGAACAAGGTGGCTTGAAGAAACACTTAACCTGTGGGAGCGGGCTTGCGCGCGATTGCAACGCCTCGGTACATCAGATGTACCGGGGCAATTGAATCGCGAGCTAGCCCGCTCCCACAATGGTTTTTACAGCTCTACAACTACTGCCTTGGCCGCGCGGGTCGCTTTGGCGCGAGCTGCTTCAATCGACTCATCGCGAGCCAGGGCCACGCCCATGCGACGCTGGCCGTTGACCTCTGGCTTGCCGAACAGGCGCAATGCGGTGTCCGGTTCGCTCAGGGCAGCACCCAGGTTGGCGAATGCAGTCTGGGTCGACTGACCTTCTACCAGAATCACCGCCGAAGCCGATGGCCCGAACTGACGAATCAATGGAATCGGCAGGCCGAGAATGGCGCGAGCATGCAATGCGAACTGCGACAGATCCTGAGAAATCAATGTCACCAGGCCGGTATCGTGCGGGCGCGGCGACACTTCGCTGAACCACACCTGATCGCCCTTGATAAACAACTCAACGCCAAACAGACCACGACCACCCAGCGCTTCAGTAACAGCCTTGGCGACACGCTCGGACTCGGCCAGCGCGATCGGACTCATTGCCTGCGGCTGCCAGGATTCCTGGTAATCGCCCTTCTCCTGTCGGTGACCAACCGGTGCACAGAACGTGGTACCGCCAATATGGCGCACGGTCAGCAAAGTAATTTCGTAATCGAAGTCGATAAAGCCTTCGATAATGACCCGACCCTTGCCCGCACGACCGCCTTCCTGCGCGTAGTCCCACGCTGCCTTAACCTCCTCAGCACTGCGCAGCAGGCTCTGGCCCTTGCCTGACGAACTCATCACCGGCTTGACCACGCACGGGAAGCCCAGATCCAGCACGGCGGCGCTGTAGTCTTCAAAGGTGTCGGCAAAATGGTACGGCGAGGTTGGCAGGTCCAGCTCTTCGGCTGCCAGGCGACGAATGCCTTCGCGGTTCATGGTCAACGACGTGGCACGCGCCGTCGGAATAACGGTGAAACCTTCAGCTTCCAGCTCCACCAGGGTGGCGGTGGCGATGGCTTCGATTTCCGGAACGATAAAGTGCGGTTGTTCTGCTTCGATGACGGCACGCAGGGCGGCGCCGTCAAGCATGTTGATCACATGGCTGCGATGGGCAACCTGCATGGCAGGTGCATTGGCGTAGCGATCGACGGCGATCACTTCGACCCCCAGGCGCTGCAATTCGATGACAACTTCTTTGCCCAGCTCACCGCAGCCACACAACATGACGCGGGTCGCAGTGGGCGACAGTGGAGTTCCGATACGGGTCATTTCAGGTCCTCAAGGAAACAAAATCATCGAAGGCACTGACCAAGCCAGCGCCTGCAGGGGGATACAAAGGCCGGCATTTTACATGACTAGACCGAGGCTTTGCGCAAACGCCAGGCCATTGCCAGCCATACGCAGGTGACGCCGGCGAATTTCGAGGCCATGGCGGTAATGATCACGCCAGGGGTAAAGGCATCGATCATGCCGAAGAAGATAAAGGTGTCGATCGGGATGCTCAGCGCAGAGCTGATCCACAAGCGGTCATGCAAAGGGCGTTTGGTGATGCTGAACACCAGCCAGTCGATGCACTCGGACACGGCGAAGGCAGTGGCGCTGGCCAGTGCAATGGAAGGATCGGAGGTGACGTACGACAACACCAGGGCCGCCAGCATGGCCAGCAGGGCACCGTGACCGAATCGGGTTTGCACCATGTCGCGCAATACAAACACCAGGCCACCCCAGGCTGACCAGATGATGTCCAGGTGCGGCGCAGTGGAAAACGCGTAGTTGATCAGCACGACGCTGGCGATATAAGCGACAAGAAACAGCATGGCAGCGGGCGACACCTCTAAATAAGGCGCACAGGGTACTTGAGTCGCAGTCGATTTTGTACCCGCGACATCCCCCTGCGGGAGCGGGCTTGCTCACGATGACATCAGCGCAGTTTGCCTGACAGGCCGTGGCGCCTGCATCGCGAGCAAGCCCGCTCACACAATAAAGAAGCGTTGTCAGCTACCGGAACCCAACATCCACACCACACCACTGGCTTTGGCCCGCTCATGGCACAGCACTAGCACCTCGCGGCGCTCCGGGTTGGTCATGCGGCTCCAGCGGGTGATTTCCGCCACGGTACGCTGGCAGCCACTGCACACATCGTCGTCGTCCAGCGCGCAGATATTCACACAGGGCGAGGCGACCGGGCGCTCTGCTTCTGTCATTGCTCTTGCACCTGAAGGTCACGGGCATATCGCTGGCCGTTCTTGACGTAGTGGGCCGCGCTGGCTTCCAGCAATTTTTTCTGCTCATCCGTCAGGTCACGTACCACCTTGCCCGGCGACCCCATGACCAGCGAGCCGTCCGGAATTTCCTTACCTTCGCCAATCAACGAATTGGCGCCAATGATGCAGTGCTTGCCGATTTTCGCGCCATTGAGGATCACCGCATTGATACCGATCAGGCTGTAATCGCCCACCGTACAACCATGCAACATGGCGTTATGACCGATGGTCACGCCCGTGCCAAGTGTGAGCGGATAGCCCATGTCGGTATGCATCACCGCGCCATCTTGCACATTGCTGTGCTTGCCGATCAGGATCAGTTCGTTATCGCCACGCAACACGGCGTTAAACCAGACACTGGCGCCCTCTTCCAGGCGCACCTTGCCGATCAGGGTGGCATTGGGTGCGGTCCAGCTTTCGGGATGGGTTTCGACGAACGAGTCGCCCAAGCGGTATTTCATGGGATGTCCTCAAGGCAGGCGTGGCCGTCTGCTGACGGCTCTAAATTGGAATGGAACGTTCAGGCGGGGTATGCAGGTTGATATTGACGTCGTCATAGAGCAGGTTCATCAGCTCCACGATCATGATTGCCGTCAGTCCCCAGATTTTATACACGCCAAAACGGTAGCTCGGCACGTACCAGCTACGGCCCTGGTAGTCGATGCGATGAGTGTGCTCACGCGGGTCCTGGCGGAAGAACTCCAGCGGCACGCTGAATACCGCGGCGATTTCGGCGTCATTGGCCAGATACTCAACGTAATCCGGGACCAGACCGACATAAGGCGTTACGCGAATACCGTGTAACGAGATCAAGGGGCTCAGCGGCCCGATCACCTCGACCAGCCCCGGCGGCAAGCCGATTTCTTCTTCGGCCTCACGCAGGGCGGTGAACACCAGGTCGGGGTCTTCCGGGTCGCGGCGACCGCCCGGAAAAGCCACTTCACCACCGTGGGTCGACAACCCGCTGGCACGCAGGGTGAGAATCAGCTCAGGCTCAGAACTGCGTGTGACCGGCAACAACACCGCAGCTTCCGGGTAATTCCGTTCTGTTTCCAGCGTCCGTGGGGTATAGCGGCTCACACGGCCAAGCAGCTCGTCCAGCATAGGTCATCTCGATCCGGCACTTATCGGGCATCATGCACCAAATCGCACCGGGCACCCAAGTCCTACAGTGTCGCAGCCCGCCAGACCACACTTGCCGCGAGCCCACCTCAGCCCCCAAGATAGGCAACGAGCCAGAGACCACAGCATGAAATTTTGTAGCCAGTGCGGCCACTCCGTCAGCCAGCATATCCCGCAAGGCGATTCGCGCCTGCGCTATGTCTGCGACCACTGCCAGACCATTCATTATCAAAACCCCAATATTGTCGCCGGTTGCGTGCCCGTGTGGGGCACACAAGTGCTGCTGTGCCGTCGCGCCATCGAACCGCGCAAAGGCTACTGGACACTGCCCGCAGGCTTTATGGAGAACGGCGAGACGGTTGAAAACGCGGCCCGACGCGAAACCCTGGAGGAAGCCTGTGCCGTGGTTGAGAACCTGGCCATCTACACCCTGATCGATGTGCCGCATATCAATCAGGTGCATATTTTCTACCGCGCCGACCTGCTGGGCCCGAACTTCGCAGCCGGTGAAGAGAGCCTGGAAGTGCGCCTGTTTGAAGAAGTCGACATCCCTTGGTCAGAGCTGGCTTTCCGCACGGTCAGCCGTACCTTAGAATGCTTTTTCGCTGACCGCCCGGGCGCTCACTACCCCGTACGCAGCGAGGCTGTAGCACCGCTGGCCAGCCTGAAGACCGCCCAAAAATAATGCTGCTTGCCTTGTAACTCAGGAATGTTCCTCTAATGCGTTGGTTGCTCGCTGCTCTATGCCTGTCATTTGCCGTTACCTGCCAGGCCTCTGTTGTCATAACCGTAAACGGCAAACCCGTTGATAAAAACCAGGTCCTGAAACCCGCCCCTTCGTCGCTTCCGGTACGTCCCGGGCAGAATATCGACAAGGTGCTGGTCATCAAGTCTGCCCGCAAGCTGGAGCTGATCAGCAACGGCAAACCGGTCAAGACCTACCGCATCTCCCTGGGCAAACAACCCAAGGGCCCAAAAGTACGCGAAGGGGACAAACGCACTCCCGAGGGCATCTACTGGGTCGACTGGCGCAAAAAAAGCGACAAGTTCAACCTGGCGATGCACATCAACTACCCCAACATCAGCGACGCTGCCACGGCCCGGCGTGAAGGCCTGAACCCGGGCTCGATGATCATGATCCACGGCACTCCGGACAGCGAAGACAACCCCGAGGAACTGTTCCATACCCTGGACTGGACCGATGGTTGTATCGCGATGAAAAACCACGAAATGCGTGAAGTGTGGAACCTCGTTCCAGACGGCACCATGGTTGAAATCCGCCCGTAGCCAGCTGTCATACGAGCAACAAAAAACCCGCTGACCGGTAACGGTTCAGCGGGTTTTTCATATGACTTGTGGCTAGAAATCAGCCAGTTGCCACACTTCGTACGCCGGGGTTTCATACGGGTGGCTGTGCTTGAGCGCAGCCACCACGGCCTGAATCAGATCATCGGCGACGACCAGCTCAACCTTCCACTCCCCCACATACTCGACCTGACCAGTTTGCCCGATGAACGGCTGGCTGCCGTCCAGCGCGCGAAACTGGCCCTGGCCCATGGTCTGCCAGGCGCAGTGGTCATAGCTGCCGATCCGTCCGCCACCGGCAGCGAATACGGCATCCTTGACCACGTCCACATGGCTCGGAGGAACGAAAAAGCTGAGCTTGTACATGCTCTTAATCTACCCACACACGAGCGTTACGGAACATGCGCAACCACGGCGCATCTTCGTTCCACTCTTCCGGGCGCCACGAGTTCTGCACGGCGCGGAATACCCGCTCCGGGTGCGGCATCATGATGGTCACACGGCCGTCACGGCTGGTCAGGCCGGTAATCCCGCGCGGCGAGCCGTTAGGGTTGGCCGGGTAGTTTTCCGTGACCTTGCCGTGGTTGTCGACGAAGCGCAGCGCCACCGAACCGGACAGGTCCGCTTGCAGCATGGCTTCTTCGCTGGCGAACTCGGCATGACCTTCACCATGAGCAATGGCGATCGGCATGCGCGAACCGGCCATGCCCTGCAGGAAGATCGAGTTCGACTCCTGAACCTGGACCATCGCCACACGGGCTTCGAACTGCTCGGAACGGTTGCGCACAAAGTGTGGCCACAGCTCGCTGCCAGGGATCAGTTCGCTCAGGTTGGACATCATCTGGCAACCGTTGCACACACCCAGGGAGAAGCTGTCAGTGCGCTCGAAGAAGCTCTGGAACGCATCGCGGGCACGGGCATTGAACAGCGCCGACTTGGCCCAGCCTTCACCGGCACCCAGTACGTCGCCGTAGGAGAAACCACCGCAGGCAACCAGACCTTTGAACTCGTTCAGGTCGACACGGCCGGCCAGAATATCGCTCATGTGTACGTCGATTGCATTGAAACCGGCACGGTCAAACGCCGCGGCCATTTCAACCTGACCGTTGACGCCCTGCTCACGCAGGACAGCCACTTGCGGACGAATGCCTTTCTTGATGTACGGCGCGCTGATATTGGCGTTGACGTCAAAGCTCAACTGGGCAGTCAGGCCCGGGTTGTCTTCTTCGAGCAGCACGTCGAACTCTTGCTGTGCGCAGTCCGCGTTGTCACGCATACGCTGGATCTGGAAGCTGGTTTCAGCCCACTGGCGCTGCAACTCGCCACGCTGACCGACAAACACTTTTTCACCGTTGAAGGTGATGGTGACTTCGCTGTTGTTCAGCGGCTGGCCGATCACGTCGACACACTCGCCCAGGCCTGCAGCGCTGAACTGTGCAAGCACATCAGCAGTCGCGTCCTGACGCACCTGAATCACGGCGCCCAGTTCTTCGTTGAACAGGATGGCCGGGAGCTGGCTGGCGCTGTCTGCGAGGCAATCCAGGGTCAGGTTCAGACCGCAGTGGCCGGCAAAGGCCATTTCCATCACGCTGGTCAGCAAACCACCGTCGGAACGGTCATGGTAAGCCAGCAGGTGACCATCGGCATTCAGGCCCTGGATCACCGCGAAGAAAGCCTTGAGGTCTTCTGCGTCATCAACGTCAGGGGCCTGCTTGCCCAGCTTGCCGTAGGTCTGGGCCAGGATCGAGGCGCCCATGCGGTTCTGGCCACGGCCCAGGTCGATCAGGATCAGATCGGTCAGGCCTTTGTCCATGCGCAGTACCGGGGTCAGGGTCTGGCGAACGTCGAGCACCGGGGCAAAACCGGTCACAACCAGCGACAGCGGCGAGGTCACGGTTTTGTCCGTGCCCTCTTCGCTCCAGCGGGTTTGCATCGACATCGAGTCCTTGCCCACCGGAATGGTGATGCCCAGCTCAGGGCACAGCTCCATGCCGACAGCCTTGACGGTGTCGTACAAGCGGGCGTCTTCACCCGGGTGGCCTGCAGCGGACATCCAGTTGGCTGACAGCTTGATGTCGCTGATCTTGCCAATGCGCGAAGCCGCGATATTGGTCAGGGTCTCACCAATTGCCATGCGGCCCGATGCCGGAGCATCCAGCAGTGCCAGCGGCGTACGCTCGCCCATGGCCATGGCTTCACCGGTGTAGACGTCGAAGCTGGTTGCGGTGACAGCAACGTCAGCCACAGGAACCTGCCACGGCCCGACCATCTGGTCGCGGGCAACCAGACCGGTGATGGTGCGGTCGCCGATGGTGATCAGGAAGCTTTTGCTGGCAACGGCCGGGTGATGCAGAACGCGCTCGACGCACTCGCCGATGCTCAGTTGTGCCGGGTCGAAATCATCGCCCAACTCTTCTTCGCGAACAGCCGAACGGTGCATGCGCGGCGCCTTGCCCAGCAACACTTCCAGTGGCATGTCCACCGGGTTGTTGCCGAAGTGGCTGTCGGTCACGGTCAGTTGCGGCTCGGCAGTGGCTTCACCGACGACGGCAAACGGGCAACGCTCGCGTTCGCAGATCGCCTGGAAGCGCTCGAAATCTTCGACGCCCACCGCCAGAACATAACGTTCCTGGGATTCGTTGCTCCAGATTTCGTGCGGGGCCATGCCCGGCTCGTCGTTTGGAATGTTGCGCAGTTCGAAACGGCCACCACGGTCGCCGTCGTTCACCAGCTCAGGGAATGCGTTGGACAAACCGCCAGCACCCACATCGTGGATAAAGCTGATCGGGTTCTTGTCACCCAGCTGCCAGCAGCGGTCGATCACTTCCTGGCAACGACGCTCCATTTCCGGGTTTTCGCGCTGTACCGAAGCGAAGTCCAGGTCAGCCGAGCTTGCGCCGGTGGCCATAGAGGATGCTGCACCGCCACCCAGGCCGATCAGCATGGCCGGACCGCCCAGCACGATGAGCTTGGAGCCCACGGTGATTTCGGCTTTCTGCACGTGTTCGGCGCGGATGTTGCCCATGCCGCCGGCCAACATGATCGGCTTGTGGTAACCACGCACTTCTTCGCCACGGGGGGTGGTGATGGACTGCTCGAACGTACGGAAGTAACCGGTCAGGGCAGGACGACCGAATTCATTGTTGAATGCAGCACCGCCCAGCGGGCCTTCGATCATGATGTCCAGCGCGGTAACAATGCGCTCAGGCTTGCCGTACGGCACTTCCCACGGTTGTACAAAGCCCGGGATCTGCAGGTTGGACACGGTGAAACCGGTCAGGCCGGCCTTTGGCTTGGCACCACGACCGGTTGCACCTTCGTCACGGATCTCACCACCGGAGCCTGTCGCTGCACCCGGGAACGGGGCAATGGCGGTCGGGTGGTTGTGGGTCTCTACCTTCATCAGGATGTGCACTGGCTCCTGCACCGCACCGTACTGGCGGGTTTCGGGATCCGGGAAGAAACGCCCGGCAACACTGCCGACGATAACCGACGCGTTGTCTTTATAAGCAGACAGAACGCCTTCGCTGTGCATCACGTAGGTGTTCTTGATCATGCCAAACAGGCTCTTGTCCTGGCTTTGGCCGTCGATGTCCCAGCTGGCGTTGAAGATCTTGTGGCGGCAATGTTCGGAGTTGGCCTGGGCAAACATCATCAATTCGATGTCGTGCGGGTTGCGACCCAGACCGTTGAAGGCATTGACCAGATAATCGATTTCGTCTTCGGCCAGGGCAAGGCCCAGCTCGACGTTGGCTTTTTCCAGCGCGGCACGACCGCCACCCAGTAAGTCAATCGCGGTCAGCGGCTTTGGCTCGGCGTGGCTGAACAAGCCTGCAGCCTGCTCCAGAGCGCCCAGCACGATTTGCGTCATACGGTCATGCAATACAGCGCCGATCAGTTCGGCATCCGCATCGCTGAACTGGCCAGCTACATAGAATGCAATGCCGCGTTCCAGGCGCTGGATTTTAGCCAGGCCACAGTTACGGGCAATGTCGCTGGCCTTGCTCGACCAGGGAGAGATGGTGCCAAACCGCGGCAACACCAGGAACAGTCGGCCGCTCGGCTCTTGGACCGGCACGCTTGGGCCGTACTTCAGGAGACGAGCCAGTACCTGCTGTTCATCGCTGGTCAGCTCACCGGTGGTATCGGCAAAGTGGGCGAATTCAGCATACAAACCAGTGACAGACGGAACCTTGAGGCTCAGTTGTGCAAGGAGTTTGCTGTGGCGAAAGGCAGAAAGGGCAGGAGCGCCGCGCAGGATCAACATCTTCGGGACAGCCTCGGGAGGGGTATGCTTTGAGGCCGGGCATTCTAGCCTAAACCGTTCGCCACGGCACCCGAAACGGCACACCTGAAGCGCACCAGACGTCGCGAATCGACCAAAGCCTTATTCTTTATAGCTATCAGCCGCTTAACGAATGCTCGATTATGATCTTTAAACAGAGCTCTACCCCCCATTTTACAAGGGTTTGAGCGATTTTCGCGGTCAATATCAGAATGACTGGAAATTGTCGAGATATGGCACCCGTGCTGCTTTGCGTATACTGCGCGGATGTTTTCTCTAACTGATATCCGCCCGCGCTGCGCCAAATGGCTGCTCGCAACCGGACTCTTCCTGATGCTCAGTGCCTGCGTTGAAAAACCCAGCACCCTGGAGCGCGTAAAGGAGGATGGGGTACTGCGGGTGATTACCCGCAACAGCCCTGCGACCTACTTTGAGGATCGCAATGGTGAAACCGGTTTTGAATACGAGCTGGTGAAGCGTTTTGCCGACGATCTTGGGGTTGAGCTCAAAATCGAGACCGCGGACAACCTGGACGAACTGTTCAATCAACTGGGCCAGCCTGACGGCCCGGTTCTGGCTGCTGCCGGACTGGTCAGCAGCGAGAAACGCCTGCAACAAGCCAGATTTTCCCACCCGTACCTCGAAGTCACGCCACAGATCATCTACCGCAACGGCCAGTCCCGCCCCACCTCTGCTGCGGATCTGGCCGGCAAGCGCATCACGGTCCTTAAAGGCAGCTCCCACGCCGAGCAACTGGCCGAACTGAAAAAACAGTATCCCGGAATCGAGTACGACGAATCCGACGCGGTCGAAGTCGTCGATTTGCTGCGCATGGTCGATGAAGGCCAGATCGACCTCACGCTGGTCGACTCCAACGAAGTGGCGATGAACCAGGTGTACTTCCCCAACGTGCGCGTCGCCTTTGACCTGGGCGATGCACGCAGTCAGCGCTGGGCAGTGGCGGCCGGTGAAGACAACAGCCTGCTCAACGAGATCAACGCCTATCTGGACAAGGTCGAAAAGAACGGCACCCTGCAACGCCTTAAAGACCGCTACTACGGGCATGTCGATGTCCTTGGCTACGTTGGCGCGTACACCTTCGCCCAGCACCTGCAACAGCGCTTGCCCAAGTACGAAAAGTTCTTCAAGGAAGCGGCCAAAAAAGAACAGATCGACTGGCGCCTGCTGGCAGCCATGGGTTATCAGGAATCTTTATGGCAACCCGCCGTCACCTCAAAAACAGGTGTGCGCGGCCTGATGATGCTGACCCAGAACACGGCTCAAGCGATGGGCGTGTCCAACCGCCTGGATGCCAAGCAAAGCATCATGGGCGGCGCCAAATACCTCGCATTGATCAAGAGCGAGCTGGACGATGATATTCAGGAACCGGATCGCACCTGGTTCGCACTGGCTGCCTACAACGTGGGTGGCGGTCATCTGGAAGACGCACGCAAGCTGGCCAAGAAAGAAGGCCTGAACCCGAACAAGTGGCTTGATGTAAAGAAAATGCTGCCTCGCCTTGCGCAGAAGCAGTGGTACAGCAAAACCCGCTATGGCTACGCCCGTGGCGGCGAGCCAGTACATTTTGTGGCCAACATCCGTCGTTACTACGACATCTTGACCTGGGCCACGCAGCCACAGCTCGAAGGTGATCAGGCGGCCGACAGCAAGCTGCATATCCCCGGCATCGACAAGACCAAGCCCAAAGAAGAGCCGCAGTTGTAGAACACAATTCCGTGGGAGCGAGCCTGCTCGCGAATGAGCTTCGCGAGCAGGCTCGCTCCCACAATTGAATGATCCCCGTAGCCGTTTTTAAACCTTGGCCGCAGCCACAATCAGCGCTTTCATTTCAGCCACTGCCGACTTGAAGCCCACGAACAATGCATGCGCCACCAGCGCATGGCCAATGTTCAATTCATTGATGCCCTTGATCGCGGCTACCGCTTCCACGTTGTGGTAATGCAGACCGTGGCCAGCATTGACGATCAGCCCTTGAGCCAGGCCAAACGCAACGCCATCGGCGACACGCTGCAACTCTTCGGCGACTTCGGTCGGGGTCTGGGCATCGGCATAGCGTCCGGTGTGCAGTTCGATTGCCGGTGCGCCTACGCGCCTGGACGCTTCGATCTGACGCTCATCGGCGTCAATAAACAGCGACACTTCACAGCCAATCTTGCTCAGCCGCTCGACAGCTGCCTTGATCCGCGCTTCCTGCCCGGCAACATCCAGACCGCCTTCGGTGGTCAGTTCCTGACGGGTTTCAGGCACCAGGCAGATATGCGCCGGGCGAATGCGCTCGGCAAACAGCATCATCTCTTCGGTAACGCCCATTTCGAAGTTCATGCGCGTTTGCAGGACATCCTTGAGCAGCAACACATCGCGTTCCTGGATATGTCGACGATCTTCGCGCAAGTGCACGGTAATGCCGTCGGCGCCCGCCTCTTCTGCATCCAGCGCTGCCTTGACCGGATCAGGGTAACGGGTGCCGCGAGCCTGACGCAGCGTGGCTACGTGGTCGATGTTCACGCCGAGAAGAATGCGATTGCTTTGGGTCACGGGGGGCTCTCCTGAAGAGTTGACGATTCGGCGCACAGCATACCGGTCTATTCAGGGCTTGCGAAACAACTCACGACTGGCCAGCGGTTTACCAGCCAAATGCACGGCCAATGCCTGACGCATCAGGCGCTTGGCGGCGGACAAGGCTCCGGGCACGGTCCAGTCAGCCTCGGCCATTGCGTGCAGTTCGGTGCCATGAAACAGACCGGGCTGCACCAGATAAATCCGTTCAAGCCCGGCATCTACCTGCAAACGGTACATGCCATCGCTGGCCACCGGTTCGCCTTGAATGTCCCGGGTCAACGAAAAGCCATAGCCCAGATCGTCCAGCAGGCGCCATTCGAACGCTCGCAGCAGAGGTTCGAGCGCGCGTCCTTGCGCAAGCGCCACCAGCGTCGCGGCATAGTGGTCGAAGACCGCGGGATGCGGGTCTTCGGCTGGCAACAGCCTGATCAGCAGCTCATTGAGATAGAGGCCGCTGAACAGCGCTTCGCCATTGAGCCAGGTGGCAATCCCGGCACTCTCCATGCGTCCGACGTTTTTCAGCTCGCCACGGCCGCGAAATTCGATTTCCAGCGGCACAAAAGGCCGGGCCAGCGTCCCCGCCTTGCCCCGCGCACTGCGCAGCACGGCCCGCAGGCGCCCTTGAGGCGTGATGAAATCCACCAGGGCACTGGTTTCACGATAGGGGCGACTGTGCAGGACGTAGGCGAGTTGGGGGGCCGGGGGTTTACTGGACATGGAAGTCAGCTATCTCAAAAGGCAAACACTGCCAGGAAGAACAGCATAAAACTAATGTGGGAGCGGGCTTGCTCGCGATAGCAGCAACTCGGCCTGTCTGAAGTTCCGAGTTGATGCTATCGCGAGCAAGCCCGCTCCCACAGGGGGGGGTAATGCTGTGCTTACAGGTCGCCGTAGCCCAGCGAACGCAGGGCGCGCTCGTCGTCGGACCAGCCACCTTTCACTTTAACCCAAAGGTTAAGCATGATCTTGGAGTCGAACAGCAGCTCCATATCCTTGCGCGCTTCGGTACCGATACGCTTGATACGCTCGCCCTTGTCGCCAATGATGATTTTTTTCTGACCATCACGCTCAACCAGAATCAAGGCATGGATATGCAGGGTTTTGCCCTGCTGCTTGAACTCTTCGATCTCGACGGTGATCTGGTACGGCAGCTCGGCACCCATCTGGCGCATGATCTTTTCACGTACCAGTTCGGCGGCCAGGAAGCGGCTGCTGCGATCGGTGATCTGGTCTTCCGGGAAGAAGTGCTCGTTTTCCGGCAGGTGATCGGCAATCACGCGCTCAAGGGCTTCAAGGTTGTGCCCGTGCTGAGCCGAGATCGGGATGATCTGGGCGTTCGGCAGTTGCTCCTGAAGCCAGCTCAGGTGTGGCATCAGCTCGGCTTTGTCTTCGATACGATCGGTCTTGTTCAACGCCACGATCAGCGGGCCGGTTACGTACTGCACGCGCTCCAGCACCATCTGGTCTTCGTCGGTCCACTTGGTGCGGTCAACAACGAAGATCACCACATCGACGTCTTTCAACGCAGCCGAAGCGGTTTTGTTCATGTAGCGGTTCAGGGCCTTTTCGCCGCCCTTGTGCATGCCCGGGGTATCCACGTAGACCGCTTGCACGTTGCCTTCGGTCTTGATGCCCAGCATGTTGTGGCGGGTGGTCTGAGGCTTGCGCGAGGTGATCGCCAGCTTTTGACCCAGGATATGGTTCAGCAGTGTGGATTTACCCACGTTTGGACGACCAACAATGGCAACGTAGCCACAGCGAGTTGCGGTTGAATCAGTCATGACCATTCTCCACGCCAAGGGCAATCAGTGCTGCGGCGGCCGCTACCTGTTCGGCAATACGACGGCTCACGCCCTGTCCCCGGCTTTTTTCATTCAATAAGGCAATCTCGCACTCGACAAAGAAGGTGCGGCAATGCGGTTCGCCCTGGATATCCACCACTTCGTAACGTGGCAGGTCGCAGGCACGCGACTGCAAGAACTCTTGCAGGCGGGTCTTTGGATCTTTGTTGGTGTCGACCAGGGTCAGCGTCTCGAACTCGCTGGCCAGCCAGGCCAGTACGCGGTCGCGAGCGACATCCATGCCGGCGTCCAGGTAAATGGCGCCGATCAGCGCCTCAAGGGCATCGGCCAGGATCGATTCACGGCGAAATCCGCCGCTTTTCAGTTCACCGGAACCCAGGCGCAGGTACTCGCCCAGCTCAAAGCCGCGGGCCAGTACTGCCAGGGTCTCACCCTTTACCAGCCGCGCACGCAAGCGTGACAACTGGCCTTCACGCGCCAGCGGGAAACGGTCAAACAAGGCTTCGCCGGCAACAAAATTGAGAATGGCATCCCCCAGGAACTCAAGGCGCTCGTTATTGCGCCCCGCGAAACTGCGGTGTGTCAGGGCCAGAACCATCAGTTCCTGGTCTTTGAAGGTGTAGCCGAGCTGACGCTCTAAACGTTCTAAAGAAAAACTCACGATTTACCCACGCTGAGTTCGTGGCCGAATGTCACCACCGGACCGATATTAGGGATCAGTGATGCTCGTTTATCGCATAGCAAATGGACAGGGAACAGGCTGTTCGCCGCCGTCACACTTAACGCTTTGTTCAAATCCACATCCTGAATACTCAGGCGCGCGACTTGTTTCGCACACCTGAAAAGCAATCGGCGCTGTTATAAACAGCGCCGTTCTGGCTACTTGATCAGACCAACCCGCGAGAAGTTCGGCAGGTTGCTCGCCTTGGGTTCCGGCCAGCTCATCCAAACAGCGAAGGCCTTGCCGACAATATTCTTGTCGGGAACCATGCCCAGCTCGTCTTTGGGAATGTTCGGATCATCCCAGTAACGGCTGTCGTTCGAATTGTCACGGTTGTCACCCATCATGAAGTAATGCCCGGCCGGAACCGTCCACTCCTTGTCAGGCGGCGCACGATAGCGGCTCATTTCCTTGCGGATCATGTGCTCGACTTCGCCCAGCTTCTCTTTGTACAACTCGGCACTGCCCAGGGTTCCAGGCTCGGCCTTGACCAGTTGCTCGGCAACCAGTTGGTCGTTGACATAAAGATGCTTGTCGCTGGTATAGCGGATCTTGTCGCCCGGCAGGCCAACTACACGCTTGATGTAGTTGACTGTCGGATCGCTTGGGTAGCGAAACACCATCACATCGCCCCGCTTCGGATCACCCACTTCGATGATTTTCGTGTCGAGTACCGGCAGGCGGATCCCGTACGAAAACTTGTTCACCAAAATGAAATCGCCCACATCCAGGGTCGGTTTCATCGAGCCGGACGGAATCTGGAACGGCTCAACCAGAAACGAACGCAACACCAGCACGATAAACAACACGGGAAAGAACGACTTGCCGTATTCAACCAGCAGCGGCTCCTTGTTGAGCTTTTCGACTACCTGCATATCAACCGGCGTAACGCTGGCTTGATAGTTGGCAATGGCCTTGCGCCGGCGCGGAGCCAGGAAGACCAAATCGAGCAGCGCCAGCAAACCGCACACGGCAACAGCAATGACCAGCAACAGCGGGAAATTTAGTGACATAGGACCTAGCTATCCAAACGGAGCACTGCAAGGAAGGCTTCTTGTGGAATTTCCACGTTGCCCACTTGCTTCATGCGTTTTTTACCGGCCTTTTGCTTTTCCAACAGCTTGCGCTTACGGCTAACGTCACCACCGTAGCATTTGGCCAGTACGTTCTTTCTGAGTGCCTTGACGGAGGTCCGTGCAATGATCTGCCCGCCAATGGCGGCCTGGATCGCGACGTCGAACATCTGGCGCGGAATCAGTTCTTTCATCTTCTCGGTCAACTGGCGACCTTTGTAGTGCGCGTTTTCCTTGTGCACGATCAGGGCCAGCGCATCTACCTTGTCACCGTTGATCAGTACATCGAGCTTGACCAGATTAGCTGACTGGTAACGATCGAAGTGGTAATCAAGCGAAGCATAGCCGCGACTGGTGGATTTGAGACGGTCGAAGAAGTCCAGAACCACTTCGTTCATCGGCAAATCGTAGGTCACTTGTACCTGGGTACCCAGGAACAACATGTCGTGCTGCACGCCACGTTTTTCAATGCACAGGGTAATGACGTTACCCAGGTGCTCCTGAGGCACAAGAATGTTGGCACGCACGATTGGCTCGCGCATGTCTTCAATCATTGAAAGATCTGGCAGCTTGGACGGGTTATCGACGTAAATCGTTTCACCGGTCTTGAGCAGCAGTTCGAAAATTACGGTTGGCGCAGTGGTGATCAGGTCCAGGTTGTACTCGCGCTCCAGGCGCTCCTGAATGATCTCCATGTGCAGCATGCCCAGGAAGCCGCAACGGAAGCCGAAGCCCAGTGCGTCAGAGCTTTCTGGCGTGTATTGCAGCGAAGAGTCGTTCAGCGTCAGTTTTTGCAACGCATCACGGAAGTCTTCGAAGTCATCGGAGCTAACCGGGAACAGGCCCGCGTATACCTGAGGCTGAATACGCTTGAAACCGGGCAGTACATCAACATCCGGAGTCGTGCTCAAGGTCAGGGTATCGCCCACTGGCGCACCGTGAATGTCCTTGATACCGGCGATGATGAAACCTACTTCACCGGCTTTCAGGTCTGCAGTGGCGGTGTGTTTCGGGTTGAATACACCAACGCTGTCCACCAGGTGAATCTTGCCGGTGGATTTGACCAGAATCTTGTCGCCCTTTTTCACGCGGCCGTGGCGCACGCGAACCAGGGACACAACGCCCAGGTAGTTGTCGAACCAGGAGTCGATGATCAACGCTTGCAGCGGATCTTCGATATTGCCGGTCGGCGCAGGAATGGTGTGTACCAGGCGCTCAAGCACCTCGTCCACGCCCAGGCCGGTCTTGGCACTGCAGGTCACGGCATCAGTGGCGTCGATGCCAATGATTTTTTCGATTTCTTCCTTAACGCGATCAGGATCAGCCTGTGGCAGGTCGATCTTGTTCAGCACCGGCATGACTTCCAGGCCCTGCTCAATCGCGGTGTAGCAGTTGGCTACGGACTGGGCTTCTACACCCTGCCCCGCATCGACCACCAGCAACGCACCTTCACAGGCCGCCAGGGAACGGCTAACTTCGTAGGTGAAGTCAACGTGGCCCGGGGTATCAATGAAGTTCAACTGGTAGGTATTACCGTCTTTGGCCGTGTAATACAAGGTGACGCTGTGGGCCTTGATGGTGATCCCGCGCTCACGCTCGAGGTCCATGGAGTCCAGTACCTGGGCCTCCATTTCGCGGGCAGTCAGGCCACCGCACATCTGGATGAAACGATCGGCCAGCGTCGACTTGCCATGGTCAATGTGGGCGATGATGGAGAAATTGCGGATATGACTCAGATCACTCACGGGTCAACACTCAAAAAAGTCGCAGGCAGACTGCCCGCCGAAAAATAGCCGGGAATTGTACCTGAACATCGCGCCAAGCGTCACGTTCACAGGCCAATGGGCACCTACAAAAAAGCCCCTATCGAGAGATAGAGGCTCTTGATTGGCTCAATGAGCGCTACTCAACCCGCTCGACGTAACAGCCAGATACCGGCCACGGCACAAATGGAAGCCGGCAGCAGCACCGCAAACAGCGGCGAGAAGCCGAACACCAGGCTCAAAGGCCCCAGCAGGTCCTGGGCGATCTTGAAGGTAAACCCTACCAGCACCCCGGTAAAAACCCGCTGCCCCAGCGTAACAGAGCGCAACGGGCCGAAGATGAAAGATATGGCCATCAATACCAGCGCGGCAGTCACCAGCGGCTGCAACACCTTGACCCAAAAAGCCAGCCAGTAACGGCCGTTGTTCAGGCCCTGATCCTTGAGGTAGTGGATATAGTTCCACAACCCGGAAATCGACAGCGATTCGGGCGCCATGACCACGGTATTGAGCAGTTGCGGGCTCAACGACACGTCCCATTTTTCTTCAGGCGCCTTGACTACCTCAGTGCTGTCGCCATGAAAAAGAGTGGTGCTCACATCACTCAACTGCCAGTCGCCCTGGTGGTACTGGGCCTTTTTGGCAAAGCTTGCCGACTGCATCTGATGGTCTTTGTCGAAGCGATAACGGGTCACACCGTAAAGCAGGCCATCGGGCTGAACGGCGTTGATATGGATAAACTCATCACCCTGGCGGTGCCACAAGCCATGCTTGGAGCTTTGCGAGTCGCCACCGCCCTGGGCCAGCGCGCGGTTGGCCTGGGCAATGTTTTCCGTGGCAGGCACTACATATTCGCCAATCAGCACCCCTGCAACCATCAGCACCAGCATCGGCTTCATCACGGCCCAGACGATGCGCCCAAGGGACACACCTGCGGCACGCATGATGGTCAGCTCACTGTTGCTGGCCAGGCCGCCCAAACCGATCAAGCAGCCAATCAACGCTGCCATCGGCAACATTTCATACAGGCGTCGGGGCGCAGTCAGCATGACAAAACTGAACACATCCAGAACGGTGTAGGTGCTGCTGAGACTGCGCATCTCGTCGATCACGGCAAACAGCAGGGCCAGCCCGAGGATGATCCCCAACACGGCCAGAATCGCCAACAACACACTGCTACCAATGTAGCGGTCGAGCTTAACCACGGGCCATCTCCTCGGCACTACGGCGACTTGCCAGTTTCAAGCGCAGCGGCTCCCAGTACATCAACCCCAGGCCAATGATCAGGAACAGCCCATGCACCCACCACAGGCCCAGCGCCATCGGGGTCTTGCCATCCTGAAGAAGCCCCTTGCCCCAGGTCAGCATGCTCAGGTAGCTCATATAAAGAAGAATCGCCGGCAACAACTTGAGGAAGCGCCCCTGACGCGGATTGACCCGCGACAACGGCACTGCGATCAAGGTCACGATAAAGACCAGCACGGGGAAGGCAATCCGCCAATGCAGCTCGGCAACCACACGAGGATCCGTGCTGCCGAGAAGGCTTGCGGTAGGGATCGCATCGCGGTCTGTCACTTCATTGCTGACTTCCGGCTTGGGCAGCAGCACACCATAGGTGTCGTACTTGATTGCCCGATAATCGGCCTGCCCAGGATTGCCGTCATAGCGATAGCCATTGTTCAGCACCAGCCAGCGACTGCCGTCAGGACGCACTTCCTGATGACCCTTCTCGGCCAGCAGCACGGAAATACTGCGATCCTTGGCCTCTTCTCCGAGTTTCTTCTGCGAAATGAATACGCCGGACAAGAGGCTGCGGTCATTGCTCAATTCTTCGGTGTAGGTCACCCGTGTACCGTCACTCAGCGACTGGAAGCGCCCGGCCTCCAGGGTGTCGAATTCGGTCAGGGCATCCTGCTTGTTGAGCAGCAGCTGGAATTCATTGTTGCCCTGCGGGGCCAGGCTCAGACTGAGCCAGGCCACGATCAGCGCGACCAGCGCAGCCGGTGCCATGGTCATGGCCAGCAACCGCTGACGACTCATGCCGGTGGCCGACAGCACGGTCATTTCGCTCTCAAGGTACAAGCGACCATAAGAGAGAAGAATGCCCAGGAACAGCCCCAGAGGCAGGATCAGCTGCATGAAGCCCGGCAGGCGAAAGCCCATGATCAGGAACAACGAACCCGGGTCCAGGGCGCCCGAGGCGGCCTGGGCCAGATATTTGATGAAGCGACCGCTCATGATGATGACCAGCAGCACAGCACTGACAGCGCTCAATGTAAGCAGGACTTCGCGGGACAGATAACGGAAGACGATCAAACCAGACACTCCAGGGTCGTCAGGCTAAGGCGGCCAAACAAACAGCATAACGAGTCGGCACATACCTCATCATAGATGAGATGGGCCGTCTAAAAAGATGGCGCATTATCCTGTGAATGCCCTCCCCTGTCACTGCACAGTCTTGAAAGTGGCAACTTGGCCCTAAACCGGGGTTGTCAGGCTCCTCCGACGGGGTTCAAACTGCCCGCCTTGACGCCAGCCTTGATCACAGGTGAAGCGCTTCTTCTATATAAGCAAACAAACAGAACTGTTTGTGCGCATGTTGACCATTTGACTCAGGGACCCGGACATGGAACTGGTTGTAAAAAGCGTTAGCCCAGAAACGTTGAAAACGGCCACTCTGGTGGTCGCCATCGGCGAAGGCCGCAAGCTCGGCCCAACCGCCAAAGCCCTCGACGAACTCACCGGTGGCGCCATCAGCGCAGTCCTCAAGCGCGGCGACCTGGCCGGCAAAACCGGTCAAAGCCTGCTGTTGCACAGCTTGCCCAACCTCAAAGCCGAGCGCGTGCTGCTGCTGGGTACCGGCAAGGATGAAGAACTGGGCGATCGCCCGTTCCGCAAAATCATCAGCGGCGCACTGGGTGTACTCAAAGGCCTGGGCGGTAGCGATGCGGTGTTCGCACTGGACGAATTGGTGGTCAAGGGCCGCGACAGCTACAGCAAGACCCGCTTGCTGGCCGAAACCCTCGTAGACGGCGAATACACCTTCGACCGTTTCAAAAGCCAGAAGGCCGAACCCCGCGCCCTGAAAAAAATCACCCTGCTGACCATCAAGGCCGCGCAGGCTGAAGTGCAGCGCGCCGTGACCCACGCCCAGGCAATTGCCGCCGGCATGGCGTTCACCCGCGACCTGGGCAACCTGCCGCCGAACATCTGTCACCCGAGCTTCCTTGCCGAGCAGGCCAAGGATCTGGGCAAAGAGTTCAAAGGCCTGAAAGTCGAAATCCTTGACGAGAAAAAGATCAAGGATCTGGGCATGGGCGCGTTCTACGCTGTAGGCCAGGGCAGCGACCAGCCGCCTCGTCTGATCGTGATGAACTACGCCGGTGGCAAAAAATCCGAAAAACCGTACGTACTGGTAGGTAAAGGCATCACCTTCGACACCGGCGGCATCAGCCTCAAGCCGGGCGCCGGCATGGATGAAATGAAGTACGACATGGGTGGTGCTGCCAGCGTGTTCGGCACCCTGCGCGCCGTACTCGAGCTGAAACTGCCGATCAACCTGGTGTGCATTCTGGCCTGTGCTGAAAACATGCCTAGCGGCGGCGCGGCACGCCCGGGCGACATCGTGACGACCATGAGCGGCCAGACGGTCGAAATCCTCAACACCGACGCCGAAGGCCGTCTGGTGCTGTGTGACGCCCTGACCTACGCCGAGCGCTTCAAGCCACAGGCCGTGATCGACATCGCCACCCTGACCGGCGCCTGCATGGTTGCATTGGGCGCTCACACCTCGGGCCTGATGGGCAACAACGACGACCTGATCAACCAGTTGCTGGAAGCCGGCAAGCAAGCCGACGACCGTGCATGGCAACTGCCGCTGTTCGACGAGTACCAGGAACAACTGGACAGCCCGTTCGCCGACATGGCCAACATTGGCGGGCCTAAAGGCGGCGCCATCACTGCTGGCTGCTTCCTGTCGCGTTTTGCCAAGGCCTATAACTGGGCGCACCTGGACATCGCCGGTACGGCATGGGTCAGCGGCGGCAAGGACAAGGGCGCAAGTGGCCGCCCAGTGCCCCTGCTGACCCAGTACCTGCTGGATCGCGCCAACGCTTGAAGCTGACAATCGAAGACTGCGCCGCTTGAGGGCGGCGCAGTCCCGATTCAGGAACCGCAATGACCCCCGAAGCAAACCAAGAACTCACCAAGATCGACTTTTATATCCTGCCCAGCGCCGAACCCTCTGCGCGGCTGGATTTTGCCTGCAAACTCACCGAGAAGGCCTGGCGCCTGGGCCATCGCGTGTATCTGCATTGCTCTGACAGTGCCCAGCGCCAGGACCTGGATGAACGCCTGTGGCGCTTCAAGGGCGAAAGCTTCGTGCCCCACAGCAACACTGAAGACCAACCCGATGGCGTCGTGGTCATGGGCTGTACGGATGCACCCGCAAGCCACCAAGACTTACTGATCAACCTGGACCTCAAAGTCCCCGACTTTTTCAAGCGCTTCGCCCGCGTGGCCGAAGTGGTGGTCGAAGACCCCGCCGTGCGACAGGCTGCACGGGAGAGTTTCCGTTTCTACCGAGAACAGGGCTATCCTCTGCAGGACCACAAGTTACAACGACTCTGAGCACACGATGGACACCTCCAATTCGCCGCAAAAAGCTGCACACCTGCTTGATGATCTTGAGTCCATTCGCAAGCTGCTCGGCGATGAGGGGCTGCAACCGCCGCTGCTGACAGAGATGGTAGGTCGGCCCGACGAACAGATCCCGTTGCTCGACGAAGTTATCAGCGATGAACCAGAGCCGGAGCCGGTGCCCACGCAAATACCGCTGGTCGGCATCACCCCGGCGCCCGCGACGGAGAAAGCCCCTGACGCACTGCTTGCGCACCTGGACCGAGAGCTGCGCACTGCTGCCCAGGCCATCATGCAGGACGTGATCAACGACTTCGCCCCGCACATCGAAACCGAGATCAAGCGCCGCCTTGATGCCCACATGGAGCGTCTGCTCGCCCAACATCAAAGCTGACCCTGTGGGAGCGGGCTTGCTCGCGATTGCAGCACCTTAATGAAGCCGATGCACCAGGTTGCCCGTATCGCGAGCAAGCCCGCTCCCACAACAGCAATAGGTTCCCCGCGCAGTCCCACCCCGCTATACTTGCCGGCTTTCCTGAATTAATGCCAATAGGGTCCCGCCGCGCATGGATAAGACCTACCAGCCGCACGCCATTGAAACTTCCTGGTACAAAACCTGGGAAGAAGAGAATTATTTTGCCCCGCAAGGCGCGGGCGACCCGTACACCATCATGATTCCGCCGCCGAACGTCACCGGCAGCCTGCACATGGGGCACGGCTTCAACAACGCGATCATGGATGCCCTGATCCGTTTCCGTCGCATGCAGGGCCGCAACACCCTGTGGCAGCCGGGTACCGACCACGCGGGCATCGCCACCCAGATGCTGGTCGAGCGTCAGATCGAAGCGCAAGGCCTGAACCGCCACGATTTGGGTCGTGAAAAATTCCTCGACAAGATCTGGGAATGGAAAGATCAGTCCGGCGGCAACATCAGCCGTCAGATCCGTCGCCTGGGTTCGTCCGTAGACTGGAGCCGCGAGCGCTTCACCATGGATGACGGCCTGTCTGAAGCCGTGAAGGAAGCCTTCGTGCGCCTCCACGAAGACGGCCTGATCTATCGTGGCAAGCGCCTGGTCAACTGGGACACCAAGCTGCACACGGCCATCTCCGACCTTGAAGTGGAAAACCACGACGAGAAAGGTTTCCTGTGGAACCTGCGCTACCCGCTGGCTGACGGCGCCAAGACCGCCGAAGGCCTGGACTACCTGGTGGTTGCTACCACCCGTCCGGAAACCATGCTGGGCGACGCAGCTGTTGCGGTAAACCCGGAAGACGAGCGCTACAAGGCCCTGATCGGCAAGTTTGTCGAGCTGCCGCTGGTTGGCCGCCGCATTCCGATCATCGCAGACGATTATTGCGATCCTGAATTCGGTACCGGTTGTGTGAAAATCACCCCGGCTCACGATTTCAACGACTACGAAGTCGGCAAGCGTCACAACCTGCCGCTGCTCAACATCTTCGATAAAAACGCCGCCGTGCTGCCTGCTGCCCAGGTGTTCAACCTCGATGGCACGCTGAACGAGTCCATCGACGGTACCCTGCCGGCCAAGTATGCAGGCCTGGACCGCTTCGAAGCGCGCAAGCAAATTGTCGCTGATTTCGACGAAGCCGGCCTGTTGGTCAGCGTCGATGATCACGCCCTGAAAGTGCCGAAAGGCGACCGTTCGGGCACCGTGATCGAACCGTGGCTGACTGACCAGTGGTACGTGTCGACCAAGCCTCTGGCAGAGCCTGCCATTGCTGCCGTGGAAGACGGGCGCATCGCGTTCGTGCCTAAACAGTACGAAAACATGTACTTCTCGTGGATGCGCGACATCCAGGACTGGTGCATCAGCCGTCAGCTGTGGTGGGGCCACCGCATTCCGGCCTGGTACGACGAGTCGGGCAAAGTCTATGTAGGCCGCGACGAGGCCGAAGTACGCGCCAAGAACAACCTGGGCCCGGACGTTGCCTTGCAACAGGACAACGACGTGCTCGACACCTGGTTCAGCTCGGGTCTGTGGACGTTCTCCACCCTCGGCTGGCCGGAAAAAACCGAAGCACTGAAAACCTTCCACTCCACTGACGTGCTGGTTACCGGTTTCGACATCATTTTCTTCTGGGTTGCCCGGATGATCATGCTCACCATGCATTTGGTGAAAAACGAAGACGGCACCCCGCAAGTTCCGTTCAAGACCGTGTATGTCCACGGCCTGGTCCGTGACGGTCAAGGCCAGAAGATGTCCAAGTCCAAGGGCAACGTCCTGGACCCGCTGGACATCATCGACGGCATCGAGCTCGAAGACCTGGTGGCCAAACGCACCACCGGCCTGATGCAGCCAAAACTGCTGAAGAAAATCGAGAAGCAGACCCGCGACGAATTCGCCGACGGCATCGCCAGCTACGGTACCGACGCCCTGCGCTTCACGTTCTGCTCGCTGGCGTCCACCGGCCGTGACATCAAGTTCGACATGGGCCGCGTCGAAGGCTATCGCAACTTCTGCAACAAGATCTGGAACGCCGCACGCTACGTGCTGGACAAGGGCGAAGACTGCGGCCAGAACGGCGAAGCCTACGAACTGTCGCTGGCTGACCGCTGGATCATCTCGCAGCTGCAGCGCACCGAAGCAGAAGTGACCCGTCACCTCGACCAGTTCCGTTTCGACCTCGCGGCGCAAGCGCTGTACGAGTTCATCTGGAACCAGTACTGCGACTGGTACCTGGAACTGTCCAAGCCTGTGCTGTGGGACGAAAACGCCCCGGTAGAACGTCAGCGCGGCACTCGCCGTACGCTGGTTCGGGTGCTGGAAGTGGCGTTGCGCCTGGCGCATCCGTTCATGCCATTCATCACCGAAGAAATCTGGCAGCGCATCGCGCCGCTGGCCGGTGCTGAAGGCAAGACCATCATGCTGCAACCGTGGCCGGTACCGAACGAAGCGCGCATCGACCAGGCCGCCGAAGACGATATCGAATGGCTCAAGGGCCTGATGCTGGGTATTCGCAACATCCGTGGCGAAATGAACATCGGCCCGGGCAAGCCTTTGCAGATCTACCTGAAAAACGTCAGCAGCGAAGATCAACGCCGTCTGGCCGAGAACGATGCCTTGCTCAAAAAGCTGGCTAAACTCGAAGCGATCACCGTGCTGCAAGAGGGCGCCGAAGCACCGCTGTCGGCTACCGCACTGGTAGGCGAGATGGAAGTGCTGGTGCCCATGGCCGGCCTGATCGACAAAGATGCAGAGTTGGCGCGTCTGGACAAGGAAATCCAGCGTCTGAACGGCGAAGTGGCCCGCGTAGGTGGAAAACTCTCTAACGCCGCGTTCGTTGACAAAGCTCCGGCCGAAGTCATCGAAAAAGAACGAACCAAGTTAGCCGAAGCCGAACAAGCCTTGAGCAAATTGGCCGAACAGCACGCGCGGATTTCCAGCCTGTAATAAAGCTGCGCACCTGATCGCGGGCAAGCCCTTAGCTCTGAAAGGAACTAAGGGCTTGCCCGCGATTGCTTTTGTGGAATGAATTGAACATGACAACCCCACGCACTTCCAAAGCCACACGCCACAAGCCCAAGGCTGTCAGCGACGCCAAGCCGGCTGAGCCACGGGTCAAGCCAAGCCTGCACCCACGTAACCGCCATCAGGGCCGCTACGACTTCCCGCAGCTGATTTCGGTCTGCCCTGAGCTGGCAGAGTTCGTGATCATCAACCCGTACGGCAAAGAAAGCATCGACTTCGCCAACCCGGATGCCGTGCGCGTATTCAACCGTGCGCTGCTCAAGGCGTTCTACGGTATCGCCCACTGGGACATTCCGGCTGACTACCTGTGCCCGCCTGTGCCCGGTCGCGCTGACTACGTGCACTTTCTGGCCGACCTGCTGGCCACCATGAACGATGGCGTCATCCCGCGTGGCCCGAGCGTGCGCGTGCTGGACATCGGTATGGGCGCAAACTGCGTTTACCCGCTGATTGGTCACAGCGAATACCGCTGGCAGTTCCTGGGCACCGAAGTTGACCCTACAGCCGTTAAAGCGGCCAAGGCGATCGTGCAGTCCAACGGCCTGAACAAAGCCATCAGCCTGCGCCTGCAACCCGATCAGAAGAAGATCTTGCTGGACGTCCTGGACAGCGCCGAGCGTTTTGACCTGAGCATGTGCAACCCGCCCTTTCATGCGTCGATCGATGAAGCAACGCGCGGCAGCGAGCGTAAATGGCGGGCACTGGGCAAGGCTGATCCCAAGCGCAAACTGCCTGTTCTGAACTTTGGCGGTCAAGCGGCCGAATTGTGGTGTGAAGGGGGCGAGCAGCGCTTTGTGACCCAGCTGATTCGCGAAAGCGTGCAAGTGGGCCGTCAGGTGCTGTGGTTCAGCGTACTGGTGTCCAAGGCGTCCAACTTGCCGGCGATCCAGACCGCACTGAAAAAAGCCGGTGTGCGGGAAAGCCAGGTGGTCGACATGTCACAGGGCAACAAGCAAAGCCGCTTTGTCGCCTGGACATTCCATGACAAAGAACAGCAACAGCTGTGGCGCGAGAAGAACTGGAAGTAATCTTGTAAATATGCAAAACCTCGTAGCAGCTGCCGAGCTGCGCGAGGCTGCGTTCGGCAGCTGCTACAAGATTTGCAGGCATAAAAAAGCCGCGCTTCGGAGTAATCCGAAGCGCGGCTTTTTTACAGCAGTCTTACTTGTTAACAGCGTCAGTCAGGCCTTTGGCCACAACGAGCTTGATAACTTTTTTGGCTGCGATTTCGATGGCTGCGCCAGTCGAAGGGTTACGGCCAGTACGGGCAGGACGCTCGGTCACTTTCAGTTTGCCAATACCTGGCAGAGTGATTTCGCCGCCATTTTCCAATTGATCAGCAACGATCTGGGCCAGTTGGTCCAGAGCGTTACGCGCGGTAGTTTTCGGCGCGTCGATAGCTTCAGCGATATCAGCGATCAGTTGGTCTTTAGTAATAGCCATTGAGATGTTCCTTCCCTATCAAATTCATTTGGTTTGCAGAGTGCAATGTCAGCCATCGAGCCAGATCTCAAGGGTCTGGCACACCCGCCAGCTTTCACGACGAATCGCGGATGTAGATAGCTAAAACGGGGTTTGGTTCGACCTGACACATGCTGAATGCACGCTTTACGCCGTTTCCGAGCGCAAGACCGGGCAAAACTAGCACAGAGACAGTTAAATATCCGCCTCTACCTGGGCTTTTGGTCAGCTTTATGGCCTTAAAACGGTAAAAAAACCGTCCAGGGCGCCCTCAAGCCCCCCAAACCCCGACCCGAGGCTCAGGTGCGGTACACTTGGCGCCTTTGCGGGGTGTGCACCCTGCCCTCTCATTACACACCGAGAAGCCCATGCCGATCCGTCATTGCATCGTCCACTTGATTGACAAAAAACCCGACGGTACGCCCGCAGTTCTCCACGCCCGTGACTCTGAACTGGCCGGGTCTCAAGCCATCGAGAACATGCTCGCTGACCTCAACGAAAGCTATAACGCCAAGCAAGGTAAAGCCTGGGGGTTTTTCCATGCCGAGTCCGGCGCGCATCCGTTCAGCGGCTGGCTCAAGGAATACCTCGATGGCGGTAAAGACTTCACGGCGTTCAGCCGCGTCGCCGTCGAGCATCTGCAAAAACTGATGGAAGAGTCCAACCTTTCCGTTGGCGGCCACGTGCTGTTCGCCCATTACCAGCAAGGCATGACCGACTACCTGGCCATCGCCCTGCTGCACCACAGCGACGGCGTTGCCGTGACCTCGGAGCTGGACGTGACGCCTTCGCGCCATCTGGACCTTGGCCAGCTGCACCTGGCCGCACGGATCAACATTTCCGAGTGGCAGAACAACAAGCAGTCCAAGCAATACATTTCGTTTATCAAAGGTAAAAACGGCAAGAAGGTTTCGGAGTACTTCCGCGACTTTATCGGCTGCCAGGAAGGTGTCGATGGCCCGGGCGAAACCCGTACCCTGCTCAAGGCCTTCAGTGACTTCGTAGAAAGCGAAGACTTGCCGGAAGAGTCCGCCCGGGAAAAAACCAAGACCCTGGTCGATTACGCCAGCAGTCAGGCAAAAATCGGCGAACCAATGGGCCTGGAAGAGTTGTCCGAGTTGATCGACGAAGAACGCCCCAAGGCTTTCTACGATCATATCCGTAACAAGGACTACGGCCTGTCCCCCGAAATTCCTGCTGACAAGCGCACCCTGAACCAGTTCCGTCGCTTCACCGGGCGCGCTGAGGGGCTCTCTATCAGCTTTGAGGCACACCTGCTGGGCTCCAAGGTCGAGTTCGACGAAGAAGCCGGTACGCTGGTGATCAAGGGCTTGCCGACCCAACTGCTCGATCAGCTCAAGCGCAGCAAGTAATGCTCAACGGTATCTTGAAGAAAGTCCTGTTTGTTCTGGTGGTAGTGGTCATCTTTCAGAACTGGGGCAAGATCGAGCGCGTGCTCAACCCTTCGGGTGTCGTCAGTGAGCAAACCCGGGCCAGCGCCCGGGTGGTGTTGTACTCCACCGAGTGGTGCGGCTACTGCAAGGCCACTCGGCGGTTCCTGGATGAGAAAGGCATACCGTTCAAGGAATTCGATATCGACAAGGATGCCAGTGCCCGCCAGGCTTACGAGGCGCTGGGCGGGCGCGGCATTCCGATACTGGATGTAAACGGCACGCTGATTCGCGACTTCAAGCCCGATGCGATATTGGCGGCACTGAAATAAGCCGGGAACAACTGTTCAATTTCTGTGGGAGCGGGCTTGCTCGCGATGCAGGCGCTGCGGTCAGCCAGACAAACCGCAGAGATACCATCGCGGGCAAGCCCGCTCCCACAGGAAAATCACTCCAGCTTCTGACTTTGCACCAGACACTCCTTGGCACTCTTCCTGAGCTTCTTGATCAATCGCTCCTGGCGCAACGCCTCACCCTTGTCCGGCCAGGATTCGACATACACCAGCGCCACTGCCGGGCTTGATGCAAAAAAACGTGCGCCCTTGCCCGTTTGATGCTTGGCAAAACGGCGCACCGGGTCATCGCTGATACCGCAATACAAAGAGCCATTAGCGGCCCGCACAAGGTATACAAACCAGGGTTTCTCGACCACTTTCAGCGGCTGCCCTGAAAGGCCTTGAGCCCTTTTTGCGCCTGCGCCCGAATGGCGTTTTGTACCAGCGGTGTCCACCCCAGCAACAGGCCCTTGGTGCCCAGTGCCTGACGCGACCAGCGCCACAGATCGAAATGGTCGTGATGCTCGCAAATCTTGCCATCACGAAACACAAACCGTGCCTGGATATCATTGACCACCGTGGCGCCGGTCTGGCCAAACACATAGGTCGCCACCCAGTGCGCGCTGCCATGCTGGCCGTCAGCCTGAACCTGATCGAAGGTGAGGCTGAAATCCTTGGCCCGCAAGGTCAGCATGCGCCACATGTCAGCGGCGTTGTGGCCACGCAGCTCGCCAAACACAGGGTCGCTGAACACCACGTCAGTGGTGTAACAGTCAGCCATTGCCTCGGCATCAAGCCGCTGGAAGGCCTGGTAGAAACGAGTGATCAATGCTTGGTGGTCTTGGCTCATGGCAGGGTCCGTACAGGTCTGGAATCAGAGCACGATAATCTGCCATGAACAGAAACACTATGGGCCTCAGACTTTCTCGCTTTGTACATTCACATACAGTGAACGGCCGGCGCCAAGCCCGGCGACGATGGCCCCCAGACCGATGACTGCAAATATCCAGCCCACGGCACTCCAGCCACCCGTCACTTCATGCACCACGCCCACCGCCAGCGGCCCCATCGATGCCACGGTGTAACCAATGCCCTGGGCCATGCCCGACAGATTGGCGGCGACATGGGCATCGCGCGAGCGCAGCACGATCATGGTCAAGGCCAGGCTGAATGTACCGCCCTGCCCCAGGCCCAGCACAATCGCCCAGCCCCACAAGCCATCGATAGGCGCATAAAGGCAACCAAACAGCCCGGCCAGGGTCATGCCCATAACCAGCACGATTGCCAGCCGCTGGTCTTTACCCCGCGCGGCCAGCCACGGTGCCGTCAGCGCCGTGATCAATTGCACGATAACCGAGCCGGACATCACCAGCCCCGCCTGGGTAGGCGTCAGGCCGCGACCAATCAGGATTGACGGCAACCAGCCAAAAACAATGTAGGACAACGAGGATTGCAGCCCCATATAGAGCGTCACTTGCCAGGCCAACGGGTCACGCAACAAGCCACGCACGCGGTAAGCAACGTTGTGCGTGCCCTGACGCTTGCCCACCTGTGGCAGCCAGAAAACAACCGCAAGCAATGCGGGCAAGGCCCAGAAGCCAAGCCCCATTGCCCAGCTCTGCCCCAGTGACTCGCTAAGGGGCACCGTGGCCCCCGCCGCCAGTGCCGCACCCAGGCACAGGGCCATGGTGTAAACACCGGTCATGGTTCCGGCATGCCCGGCGAAATCACGCTTGATGATGCCCGGCAACAACACACCGATGACGCCGATACTGGCCCCCGCCAGAATGCTCCCGGCAAACAGCCCCACTTCGCCCAGGCAACTGCGCAGAACGATCCCGCCGCCCAGCGTCAGCAAAATCCCCAGCACTACCCGCTCGGTACCAAATCGCCGCGCCAGGATTGGCGCCAGGGGCGCGAACAGCCCCAGGCACAGCACGGGCAACGTGGTCAACAGGCCAGCCTGCGCCGCAGACAAGCCCAGTCTGTCAGACACCTCACCCAGTAACGGCGCCATGCTCGACAGCGCGGGGCGCAGGTTCAAGGCTACCAGCACCAGCCCCAGGAGCAATAACCACGGACGCAAGACAACAGGCGCAGTGTGCTGAACCTGCTCGTCGTCAATTTCAGCGTCGATCAGCAATTCTTCCAGCTCATCGAGATGACGAACGGGCTCGACGCTGGCATTGGAAATTGACGAAGGGTGGCTCATGGCGTGCTCCGGCTCAAGGTTCATTGATCAACGTCCGGCACAGCGCCATGGCCCGTTGCGGGTTTTGTTGTTCTACGGCTTCCAGTAAATCAACGTGCAGGTCGAACACCACTTGACGACGCGGATGGACGTCCATGGTCTTGCGCAAATGATTGGTCAAGACGCTTGAGGTAAAACGGTAGAGCTCGCTCAGGGCCGGGTTGTGGGCGGCATCAATCAGTCGTTGGTGAAACACCAGGTCACAGCAAATATAGGTATCGAGTTCACCGTGATAGTGCTGGCCACTGGCGTCCAGCGCCTGATGCAGCAGGCGCAAGTCCTCGTCCGTGCGGCGCAGGGCGGCCAGGCCAGCGGCTTCAACCTCAATGATGTGACGCATCTCCCGGCCCTGCTCCAGAGAGCAGGATGACAGCGCGCGCAGCGTGTCCATCGGGTCGACACGGCTGCGCAAGTAGCTGCCATCGCCCTGGCGAATCTCTATCAGCCCGGCAAATGCCAGCACGCGCATGGCTTCACGCACAGTGTTACGACTGATGTTCAATTGCGTAGCCAGCTCGGGCTCGGTTGGCAAACGCTGACCCACCTCCCAGGTACCGTTGTTTATTCGCGCACGCAGTTGCTCCAGAGCCTGGTCGACCAGCGAGCGTTTGATGATGGGAGAAGCGTCTGTCATTTAATTCGCCTTTTCATCCAATCATAGGATGAATTTTCCGACATGTTACTCAGACACCTCCATACGAGCAATCAACTACAGATTAAAAGCCCCCTAAAAAACCTTGTTCACCCTTGAACAAAAAACCCTTTAAGGGTAATTTTGATTGCATCGAGGCTGCCTCTTATGGAAAAGAAAACACCTCACTACAACCTCCAGTGCATTCAAGCCGATGTACAACGGCTTGGCGCTGTCGCCTTTACCAAAAGCGCATTGGATGGTGGACGAAGCATGGGCCTGGTCCTCGCACAAATGCAGAGGGTCATTACCTCGTTGGAGCGCAGTGCGCTGTACAAATCGATGTCGACCCACGCCGACCACAAGGTCTGGCAGGACGTATATCACGCACAGGCCTACGGTTTGGCCATCTCTATCAAGGTGACGTATCGCCCCTGCGGAGGGCCGCCGGTCATCGCTTTCAAGGAGAAAACATCATGAGCAAAAATGACTGCTGCACCTGCGGCGCCGCCAATGCCATGCAAGCGTTCAAGGGCCGCAGCTTCAATGTGAACTTCAAGCAATTGAACCGGGTGGTGCACGGCCTGGACGGGCACGAATGCACCGAGTGCGCCGAGGTCGAATTTGATGCACCCAGCGCAGAGCTATATGCCCAGGCTGGCGACGAACTGGTAGAAGATGCCAAACGGGTTATGGCGGAAGAAATGAAGCGTATCCGCCGCAAGCTTCACTTCACCCAAAAAAATGCCGTGCAGTTGCTGTCGGGGGGCGGCCACAATGCGTTCAGTCGTTATGAACGGGCCGAGGTGGAGCCACCAAAACCCTTGTTTGTGTTGATGCGACTGCTCGATCGCCACCCCGAACTGGTCCGCGAATTACAAGCCATCAACGAGTGTGCAGACATCAATGCGCTGCTGGTGCAAAAACAGCAGCAGCGCGAAAACTGACACCTTTGGTTTTGTAGCCGCTGACGAGCGCAGCGAGGCTGCGATCATCAGCGGCTACAAGTCCCGATCAATGCAAAATCTGATTCAGGAACAGTTTGGTCCGGTCATTTTGCGGGTTGTCGAAGAAGTCATTCGGGGCGGCCTCCTCCACGATTTCGCCCTTGTCCATAAAGATCACCCGGTTGGCCACGGTGCGCGCAAAGCCCATTTCGTGGGTTACGCAGAGCATCGTCATGCCGTCTTCCGCCAGGCCGATCATGGTGTCCAGCACCTCTTTGACCATCTCCGGGTCAAGTGCTGAAGTCGGCTCATCGAACAGCATGATTTTCGGTTTCATGCACAGCGCCCGGGCAATTGCCACACGTTGCTGCTGACCACCCGACAACTGCCCCGGGAACTTGTGCGCCTGCTCCGGAATACGCACCCGTTCCAGATAATGCATGGCAATTTCTTCGGCCTGACGCCGGGGCATCTTGCGTACCCACATCGGCGCCAGCGTGCAGTTCTGCAGAATGGTCAGGTGCGGGAACAGGTTGAAGTGCTGGAACACCATGCCCACTTCACGCCGCACCGTCTCGATTTGCTTGATGTCGTTGGTCAGCTCTACACCGTCGACCACGATGCGTCCCTGCTGGTGCTCTTCGAGGCGATTGAGGCAACGGATGGTGGTTGACTTGCCGGAGCCCGAAGGCCCGCACAAGACGATACGCTCGCCCGGCTGGACGTTGAGATTGATGTCCTTTAGCACATGGAACTGGCCGTACCACTTGTTGACGCCCAGCATCTGAATAATGCCTTCAGAGCTTGCTGGCTTTTTGATTGTTTCACTCATCTTGCAATACTCCTAACGCTTGTGGCCAGTGTCCAGCTTGTGCTCCAGATGCATGGAGTAGCGGGACATACCAAAACAGAAAATCCAGAACACCAAGGCAGCAAACACATAGCCTTCAGTGGCCATACCCAGCCATTTCGGGTCGGCGGCGGCTTGTTTGACGCTATTGAGCAGGTCGAACAGACCGATGATGATCACCAGGCTGGTGTCCTTGAACAGGGCAATAAAGGTGTTGACGATGCCGGGGATCACCAGCTTCAAGGCTTGCGGCAAAATCACCAGGCCCATGCTGCGCCAGTAGCCCAGGCCCATGGCCGCAGCCGCCTCGTACTGACCCTTGGGGATGGCTTGCAGACCGCCGCGCACCACTTCCGCCACATAAGCCGACTGAAACAGGATTACGCCGATCAAGGCCCGCAGTAATTTGTCGAAGTTCATGCCCTCGGGCAGAAACAGCGGCAGCATCACCGAAGACATAAACAGCACGGTAATCAGCGGAACGCCGCGCCAGAACTCGATAAAAGTCACGCACACCACGCGAATGGCCGGCATGTCCGAGCGGCGGCCCAGGGCCAGCAAAATCCCCAGTGGCAAGGCGCCGGCAATACCTACCGTGGCAATCACCAGCGTGAGCATCAGGCCGCCCCACTGGCTGGTAGCCACGTTAGTCAGGCCCAGATAGCCGCCGTGGAGCAAGGTAAACGCCAGGATGGGGTACACCACCAAAAAGCCCAGCCCGTAGATAGCCTTGTGCTTGAAGCGCGAGATAAACAACGGCGCCGCACCCACCACGGCCAGCCATACCGTCAGGTCAACCCGCCAACGCAGCCCGGTCGGGTAATAGCCATACATAAACTGGCCAAAACGCTGCTGGATAAACACCCAGCAAGCGCCCTCTTTGGTGCAATCAGCTTGCGTGCTGCCGACCCAATTGGCATCGAAAACCGTCCAGCTCAGCAGCGGCGGCACGATCAGCCAGACCAGATAAAAGGCAAACAGGGTCAGCAAGGTGTTGAGCCAGCTGGAAAACAGATTGGCCCGCGCCCAGGCGACAATACCGATGCGGTTGCCCGGCGGCGGCATGTCGGGTTTGAAAACATGAGTCGTCATAGTCCAGTCCTCATCGCTCGATCAGCGCAATGCGCGTGTTGTACCAATTCATCAGCAGCGAAATGCTGATGCTGATGGCCAGGTACACGCTCATGGTGATGGCAATGACTTCAATCGCTTGCCCGGTCTGGTTGAGGACCGTGCCGGCAAACAGTGAAACCATTTCCGGATAACCGATGCCCGCCGCCAGCGACGAGTTTTTCACCAGGTTCAGGTATTGGCTGGTCAAAGGCGGAATGATCACCCGCAGCGCTTGCGGGATGATTACCTTGCGCAGCGTCGGCCCCGGGCGCAGCCCCAGCGAGCGGGCGGCTTCGGTCTGACCGTGACTGACGGACTTGATCCCCGACCGTACGATTTCGGCAATAAAAGCCGCGGTGTACACCGTCAACGCAATGGTCAGCGCCAACAGTTCCGGGATCAGCACCCAGCCACCGACAAAGTTGAAGCCCTTGAGCTGTGGCATCTCCCAGTGCACCGGGGTACCGAACAGCAACACGCAAAGGCCAGGAATCGCCAGCAGCAAGAACAGCCCGACCCAGAACTTGTGAAATGGCTCGCCGGTGTCTTCAAAGCGCTTGTTGGCCCGACGGACCATCAGCACCACGGCCACGATAGCCAGCACCACACTGGCCACAAACGGCCAGAAGGCATCCGTACCCACCGCGGCCGGCATGTTCAGGCCACGGCTGCTCATATAGAAGGTGTTGGCAAAGTTATGGCTGTTGCGTGGCCCTGGCATGGTCAGGAAGACCGCGAAGTACCAGAACAGGATTTGCAGCAATGGCGGGATATTGCGAAAGATCTCCACATACACCGTTGCCAGCTTGCTGATCATCCAGTTCGACGACAGGCGTGCCACGCCGATGATAAACCCCAGGATCGTCGCCAGGACGATACCGATCACGGACACCAGCAAGGTGTTGAGCAACCCGATCAGAAAGACCCGCGCATAACTGTCGGACTCGGTGTAATCAATCAAATGCTGCGCAATGCCAAACCCGGCACTGCGCTCCAGAAAGTCAAAACCCGAAGTAATGCCGCGATGTTGCAGGTTGGTCTGGGTATTGTTGAACAGATACCAGCCCATAAAGACCACCAGCGCGACGGTGACGATCTGAAATAACCACGCACGCACACGTGGATCGCCGAGGCTGAGCCTGGGCTTGGGTGCGCCGACTTTAATTTGCATGAAGTGCCCCTAACAATGGATCAGACAACATCACCCGGCAGTTGGCCTGCCGGATGAAAGGGCTATCAGCGCACAGGGGGTGCGTATTGAATGCCGCCGTTATTCCACAGAGCGTTCAGCCCGCGGTCGATGGCCAGAGGCGTGTTTTTACCGAGGTTTTTCTCGAAGACTTCACCGTAGTTACCCACCTGGCTGACAATCTGCACCACCCAGTCTTTTGGCAGTTTCAGGTCTTTGCCGTATTCGCCGTCAGCACCCAGCAAGCGGGCGACATCCGGGTTTTTGGTGGATTTGGCTTCAGCCACAACGTTTTTCGAGGTGATGCCGGCTTCTTCAGCATTGAGCATGGCGAACAGGGTCCACTTCACAATGCTGAACCAGTCTTCGTCGCCCTTGCGCACGACAGGCCCCAGAGGCTCCTTGGAGATGGTTTCAGGCAATACGACATAGTCGCTCGGGTTGGCCAGCTTGCTACGCTGTGCGTACAACTGGGACTTGTCGGAGGTCAACACGTCGCAACGGCCGCTTTCCAGAGACTTGGCGCTTTCATCAGAGGTGTCGAAGGTGATCGGGGTGTACTTGAGGTTATTGGCGCGGAAGTAATCCGACACATTCAGCTCGGTAGTCGTGCCGGCCTGGATACAGATGGTTGCACCGTCCAGTTCCTTGGCACTTTTTACCCCCAGCTTGTTGTTGACCAAAAAGCCGACGCCGTCGTAATAGGTCACGCCCGCGAACACCATGCCCATGCCCGCATCACGGGAACTGGTCCAGGTGGTATTGCGCGACAACACATCGACTTCGCCCGATTGCAGCGCGGTGAAACGCTCCTTGGCGTTCAACTGGCTGAACTTGACCTTGGTAGCATCGCCAAACACTGCGGCGGCCACTGCACGACAGACATCCGCATCGATCCCCATGATCTTGCCGTCTTTATCCGGTACCGAAAAGCCCGGTAAACCGTCACTCACGCCACATTGCACAAAACCTTTCTTCTTGACACTGTCCAGGGTCGCGCCTGCGTGGGCAAAACCGCTGGCACTGAGTAACACGATGGCTGCTGTGGCCAAAGCCAGGGTGGATTTCAATTGCTTCATTCAAACCTCCAGTGCTGCTTTTTTGTGTTTGAACAAGGCCCGCCGCCCCCTTGTGAGGCACTGTTGACCCATGTTGGCTTTTTATTGGGTCAAGCGGCATAAGCCTTGAGCGATGGGTGCATCGCACGAACCGTCAAACTGAAGCGCTCACTTGAGCTGTTGAATTCCTTGTCTAACTCCAACCTCGGGATTTTTGCAGCCCCCCCTGTTAGTGTTACCGTCCAAAGGGGGCGCATTCACGCCACTGTCCACATAGCAAGGCGCGTACCACTCTTGGCCCCTAAGTAAGTTCAGTAGGTAATGCAGGAAAAAACGTTCAAGCACGCGACATATTCTGTAATCCTTAGTCGATCAAGCACACTTGTAGCGCACCCGATTTGCGCACATGCACAACGATGGAGCAGCCATGACCCAACCCCTGATCATCCAGCCTCAAAAAACCGCAGACGCCTGTGTTATCTGGCTCCACGGTCTGGGTGCCGACCGTTATGACTTCATGCCGGTGGCTGAGATCCTGCAACAGTCGTTGCTGACCACGCGCTTTGTATTGCCGCAGGCTCCAACCCGCGCCGTGACCATCAATGGCGGCTATGCCATGCCTAGCTGGTACGACATCAAGGCCATGAGTCCTGCCCGCTCGATCAGTGAAGAAGAGCTCGAAGAGTCGGCCGACATGGTCATTGCCTTGATCGAAGCCCAGCGCCAGAGCGGTATCGACGCCAGCCGGATTTTTCTGGCCGGGTTTTCACAAGGTGGCGCCGTGGTTTTCCATACCGCTTATTTGAAATGGCAGGGCCCACTGGGTGGCGTTATTGCCCTTTCAACCTATGCGCCAACCTTCAACGAAGGCCTGCCATTGTCGGCCAGCCAGCAGCGAATCCCGGCTTTGTGCCTGCACGGGCAGTACGATGATGTAGTCCAAAACGCTATGGGTCGTACGGCTTATGAGCATTTGAAAGCCGCAGGTGTGTCCGTTACATGGCAGGAGTACCCAATGGGCCATGAAGTGTTACCAGAGGAAATAAGCGATATCGGTAACTGGCTGACGAAACATCTGAGCTAAAACCGAAACATCCCGTCGTTCACTACACGCCGAGCGCCCGACTTGCATTACACTGCCCGGCGTATACTCCTTAACCAACTGATGAGATGACCGTGCTCAAAGCACTTAAAAAAATATTCGGTAAAAGCGAGGCTGAGCCGCTCGCGCCAGCTTCCGTTACACCTCCAGGCAACGCCAGAGCGCGAACCGACGCGCAACAACCTGGCCGTTCTGCTCCTGTTCCAGCCCCTGAGCCGGTGAACACTCCCGACGCACAATCCGCTGCTGAACAACCGCGTATCGAAAAACCCAAAATTGCCAAGCCACGGCGTGAGGCGGCCCCCAAGCCACCGGTCATTCCCTGGAAACTCGAAGACTTCGCCGTCGAGCCACAAGAAGGCAAAGTCCGCTTTCACGATTTCAAGCTCGCCCCCGAGCTGATGCACGCCATCCAGGACCTTGGTTTCCCGTACTGCACGCCGATCCAGGCAGGCGTACTGGGCTATACCCTGAGCGGGCGTGACGCTATTGGCCGTGCCCAGACCGGTACGGGCAAGACGGCTGCGTTCCTGATCTCGATCATTAGCCAGTTGACCCAGACGCCGCCGCCAAAAGAGCGTTACATGGGCGAACCACGCGCTCTGATCATCGCGCCGACCCGTGAGCTGGTGGTGCAGATCGCCAAGGACGCGGCCGACCTGACCAAGTACACCGACCTCAATGTCATGACATTCGTGGGCGGCATGGACTTCGACAAGCAACTCAAGCAGCTTGAAGCCCGCCATTGCGACATTCTGGTGGCCACACCGGGCCGTCTGCTGGACTTCAACCAGCGCGGCGAAGTGCATCTGGACATGGTCGAAGTGATGGTGCTCGACGAAGCCGACCGCATGCTGGACATGGGCTTCATCCCGCAAGTACGCCAGATCATTCGTCAAACGCCACCAAAAGCCGAACGTCAGACGCTGCTGTTCTCCGCGACCTTTACCGAGGACGTGATGAACCTGGCCAAGCAATGGACCACAGACCCTGCCATCGTCGAGATCGAAGCGGTCAACGTCGCCAGTGACATGGTTGAGCAGCACGTCTATGCCGTCGCCGGTGCCGACAAGTACAAGCTGTTGTTCAACCTGGTCAACGACAATGGCTGGGAACGGGTGATCGTATTTGCCAACCGCAAGGACGAAGTGCGCCGCATCGAAGAGCGCCTGGTACGTGACGGTATCAACGCGGCGCAACTGTCGGGGGATGTACCGCAGCACAAACGTATCAAGACTCTGGAAGGCTTCCGCGAAGGCAAGATCCGCGTGCTGGTAGCTACCGACGTTGCAGGTCGTGGCATCCACATTGATGGCATCAGCCACGTGATCAACTTCACCCTGCCTGAAGTGCCGGACGACTATGTACACCGTATTGGCCGTACCGGCCGTGCTGGCGCCAGCGGTGTATCGATCAGTTTTGCCGGTGAAGACGACTCGTACCAGTTGCCGTCGATCGAAGCCCTGCTAGGTCGTAAAATCAGCTGCGAAACGCCACCAGCCGAGCTGCTGCGCCCTGTCGTACGCGCTGTGCGCAAGCCGCAGGACCCGACTGCAACGGCCTGATACGCAAATCTGTAGCCGCTGCCGAGGCACGAGGCTGCGATGGGCTGCGAAGCGGCCCCGCTTTTTGAAGGGCCTGCGGCCCTTATCGCAGCCTGCGGCAGCGGCTACAGGGCTTGATTACTTCCAGCGCTGCGCCGCCACTTCATCGCTCACCCGCCCCTCCACCCATCGCGGGCCTGAGGGGGTCTGTTCTTTTTTCCAGAACGGGGCGCGGGTTTTCAGATAATCCATCACAAAACTGCAGGCATCGAAAGCGGCCTGACGGTGAGCACTGGCTACGCCAACAAACACAATCGGCTCTCCCGGCTCCAGCAGGCCAATACGGTGCAGCACTTCAAGCTTGAGCAGCGGCCAGCGCTGCGCAGCTTCATCAATAATTTTGCCCAGGGCTTTCTCGGTCATGCCCGGATAATGCTCCAGGAACATCCCCGCCACGTCACGGCCGTCATTGAAGTCGCGCACATAACCGACAAAACTCACCACTGCGCCCACGCCCAGATTCGCGGCATGCAGTGCATTGACTTCAGCGCCAGGATCAAAGGCCGCCGCTTGCACCCGAATCGCCATGTTCAGCCTCCGGTCACGGGCGGAAAAAATGCCACTTCGTCGCCGTCCGCCAGGGGTTCGGCGAGCTTGCACAGCTCTTCATTGCGCGCACACATCAGGTTGGGCTCGGCCAGCACCTGCCAGGCACCACCGCGTTGCGTCAGGTGCGCGCGCAACTGCTCAATGGAGACGAACCCGCCCTCCACTGCCTCACTATCCAGCCCCAGAACCTCGCGATAGCGGGCAAAGAAAACCACTTTGAGCTTCATGACGCATCCGCCTGAAAGTGCCCGCTCTTGCCGCCGAGCTTTTCCAGTACGCGCACACCTTCGATGGTCATGCCGCGATCGACCGCCTTGCACATGTCGTAAATAGTCAGGGCTGCAACGCTGGCGGCGGTCAGGGCTTCCATTTCGACGCCGGTCTGCCCGGACAGCTTGCAGCGCGCCACGATCAATACCGCGTCGCTGCCTTGGGCACTGAGCTCAACCTTGACGCTGGTGAGCATCAACGGATGGCACAAAGGGATCAGGTCCGAGGTTTTCTTCGCTGCCTGGATCCCGGCAATCCGCGCCACGGCAAACACATCACCCTTGGGGTGACCGCCACTGATGATCATGTCCAGGGTTTCAGGGCGCATGCGCACCACCGCTTGTGCCACAGCCTCACGGGAGGTCACCGCTTTGTCGGTGACATCGACCATGTTGGCGCGGCCTTGGGAATCTAAGTGAGTCAGCACAGGGGGTACTCCAGAGAGGAGTATCGATTGTAAACCCGAGGGTCAGCTTAAGGCCATCGACCCCGCGAATACCGCGCATCAGAACATGGAATTGGCCGCCCGCAGGCAATCGCCGTACAAAGGTCGAAACTTTGGAGTCATACCTATGCCACTTTTTATTGCCATTGCCCTGAGCCTGCTGGCGGGTGCTGCGGTGCCCCTGCAAGCGGGCAGTAACGCTCGATTGGGCGTGGTGCTGGGCCATCCCTTTTGGGCCACCGTGATCTCATTACTGATCAGCGGCCTGGCGATTGCGCTGGTAATGCTGATTGTCAAAGTGCCCCGCCCCAATCTCGCGGCCCTGCTCACCGGCCCCTGGTGGATCTGGCTCGGCGGGCTGGCCGGGGTGTTTTACATCACCGTGGCGCTGATCAGCGTGCCGCGCCTGGGGGCGCTGAACTTCATCATGGCGGTGGTGGTGGGCCAGTTGATCAGTTCGCTGCTGATCGATTACTTCGGCTTGCTGGGTTTGCCAAGACACACCCCCAGCCTGCAAAAACTGCTCGGGGTCAGCGTGGTGCTGGCAGGTTTTGTCATCGCTTCACGCGGCTGAAGGCGCACTCACTTGCCTGACCAGATCCCGCAGCCAGCGATGAGCCGGGTCTTCGTTGAAACGCTGATGCCAGACCTGCACATAATTGAACGGCGCTATCGTCATGGGAGGCGGCAGTGCCACCAGGCTGTCGCCAAATGACAGATTGTCCAGGGTACGGGTGGCCACGGTAAGAATCAGGTCGGTGTCGGTAATCATCCCCGGTGCCGTGCCCCAGTGCGGCACATTGACCGCAACCCGGCGCTGCAACCCCCGGGCGTGCAACACGTTATCGACCTCGCCCTGGGTATTGCCATCCGTCGACACCAGCAGGTGCGGGCGCGCCAGATAGCTGTCCAGATCGAGCACGCCATTGTCCGGGAGCGAACGACGATTGAGCAGGCAGGTAAAGGTTTCTTCAAACAATACATCGCTGCAGATATCTGCTGGCATCGTGGGGAAAACCCCAACGGCCAGATCGATCTTGCCCTGCTCGATCTGCTCCAGCATGCCCAGGCGGCTGTCCTGGATGACCACCAGCGAAGTGTCCGGTGCTTGCTCGCGCAGCAGCACCAGCAGTTTTGGCAACACGATGGTCGCGCCGTAATCGGACATGGCCAGGCGAAAGGTACGCTGTGATTCTGCCGGCACAAAGTCGATGGACTGGCCGAGCAGCGTTTCGACCTGTCCCAGGATGGCCTTGAGCGGCGCCTGGAGATTTTGCGCCATCACGCTCAGCACCACCTCGTTGCCCTGACGGATCAGCAACGGGTCATCAAGCAGCACCCTGAGTTTGTTCAGTGAGTGGCTGATGGCGGGCTGGCTCAAATGCAAACGAACACCGGTGCGGGTTACGTGTTTTTCCGTGAGCAGCGCATCGAGCACCACCAGCAGATTCAAATCGATATTACGCAGTAACACCTGACGCTCCTGTCTTGGCCAACTCCAGGGCAACGCTGCATGATCCATGCGCGCAACCGCCGTCAGCTTACATGAAGCCAAAACGCCAGTGGGAGCGGGCTTGCTCGCGATGAAAGTGGCGCGGTGTATCTGGGATACCGCGTCATCTTCATCGCGAGCAAGCCCGCTCCCACCTTCAGGCAGTTACAAATGTGACTCGGCGTATTCCGCCAGAATCGAGCGAGGCACCCCTTGCAGGGCTATATGCACACCGTTGGGGAAGTCTTTGAAACGCTCCGTCAGGTAGGTCAGCCCCGAACTGGTGGCCGACAGGTAGGGGGTATCGATCTGTGCCAGGTTACCCAGGCATACCACTTTGGAACCGGCACCGGCACGGGTAATGATGGTTTTCATCTGGTGCGGTGTCAGGTTCTGGCACTCATCGATCAGGATCAGGCTCTGCTGGAAACTGCGACCGCGGATGTAGTTCAGGGATTTGAACTGCAACGGCACCTTGCTCAGAATGTAGTCGACGCTGCCGTGGGTATTTTCATCATCCATGTGCAGAGCTTCGAGGTTGTCAGTAATGGCACCCAGCCAAGGCTCCATTTTTTCGGCTTCGGTGCCCGGCAAGAAGCCGATTTCCTGGTCCAGGCCCTGCACGCTGCGGGTACAGATAATCCGCCGGTAGCGTTTGCTGACCATGGTTTGTTCAATCGCTGCCGCCAGCGCAAGGATGGTCTTGCCCGATCCCGCCGCACCCGACAGGTTGACCAGGTGAATGTCCGGGTCGAGCAAAGCAAACAGCGCCAGCCCCTGGTAAATATCCCGCGGTTTGAGGCCCCAGGCTTCCTGGTGCAGCAGCGGTTCCTGATGCATGTCGAGGATCAGCAACTGATCCTTGCGCACCTCCTTGATCCAGCCGACAAAGCCCTGCTCATCAATGATGAATTCATTGATATGCACCGCCGGCAGGTTTTCGTTCATTTGCACCTGATGCCAGGTACGGCCATGCCCCTGGCGGGTTTCGACCTTGTTGACGCGGTCCCAGAACGAACCGGTCATGGTGTGATAGCCGCGCGAGAGCATCGACACGTCGTCAACCAGCTGGTCGGTACTGTAATCCTCGGACTCGATCCCGCAAGCCCGGGCCTTCAGGCGCATGTTGATGTCTTTGGTGACCAGCACCACGCGCAATTGCGGCTCACGGGCGTGCAAGTCGATCAACTGGTTGATGATGATGTTGTCGTTGAGGTTTTCGGGCAGCAACGCGTTGGGCTCGCGGCGCTTGCTCATCATGATCGACAGGAAGCCCTTAGGTGCGCCTTTGCCGCGCTGGATCGGCACACCTTTTTCGACGTCATCGGGGGTGGCAACCCCCAGCAACTGGTCAATGAGGCGAATGGCCTGACGGCACTCGGCTGCCACCAGTAATTTGCCGGTTTTGAGCTTGTCGAGCTCTTCGAGCACCGTCATCGGGATCGCGACGTGGTGTTCCTCGAAGTTAAGCATTGCGTTTGGATCGTGAATCAGAACATTGGTATCGAGTACATAAAGGATTGGCTGGTTGGAAGAAGGAGTGCGTCCGTGATCATCCATACTCGGTCACCTTTGTGGGAGCCATTCGACGCAATACCGCAACAGTGCTGCGCCTCGAAGTGACTGCCGTATACCCTGCCCGATGGCGTCCTGGAAGACGCCACCTGTTTCGCAGGTTTCGGCCGTCTGTCTTCGTAATACTCCTAAATGTGTGACAAAAAAAATGTTTTTTCACATTCCAGCACTTTATTTTTTGAATGACGAACAACCCTTGGCGCATTCCGGGACCGCAACTAAGCTAATAGATCTACCGATATTAAAAAACGCTGCAATCAACCTATTCTTCCTCTGTCGCGGCAGTGAGCAGCGCTCAAACCTGAATTCGACACCCCTTCATTAAAGCCAGTTAATTCCTACATAGATCCAGGACAAACCCTGCGCCAGCATCTTTTCGCCCGCATTAAGCTGCAGCTGGTACTGAGTCCGCTAACCGTCACTTCCGTGGTGATTTTCTGATTCAACTCCGCGCAACACCTTTATTAATGCACGAGGTCACGGTACTGACGCACCCCTCTTCAGGTGACGAATAAATACCGCGACCGCGTTACTGCGAAAGGATGACTGTATGACTCCCATCTCCAAAACACTGGAACAATTGCTGCTCGATATTTACAAGGACGGCAGCGTTTCGTTTACCGAGTACGAACAGCTGCGCGACAATGCTGATGAAAGAATGGAAAGGATCATTGAGCACTTTGGCCATCACAACAATACGACCGCTTTTCAAAAGGCCATGGATGTCGCCATGCAATTGCTGCAACTGGCAGTAATCGATGCCAAGAACGCCAAGCTGACCGATACCGGTGAAGCCATCGTCAAGGATGCAATCACCGCCCAGGTTGAATACCTGCGCGCAGGCAGCCATCTGGCACTGCGCCTGCTGTAACGCCGTGTTTCCTGGCCCGTCGAAGCCGGCGGGCCAGGAGGAATGGTCTAGCGCTCACCGAGCGCTTCACAACTGTCCCAGCCCAATCCACTTTGTGAGGTAGCGTTCATCAGCCAGGGTAATGCCGTACGCACCTTGTCCTGGGTGTCATGAAACGCAATCACCCCATGCCGCCAAAGCAGCATCAGGGTCAATACTCGATGGGCTGACTGCTCGCCGTTCAAGCTCGTCGCCAAGTCCTGGGCATCGATGCCCCACAAGGCCACCCGCATGCCCTGAGCCTCAAAAAAACCGCCGCTGTCGGCCCGGCGCTGCCCGTAGGGCGGGCGAAACAGAGGCACGTAGCGCTGCGGCACAACCTGATTGACCAGGGCGGCGCTACGCGCAATAGAGTCCTGCCAGTCTTTCCAGTGACTGTGGGAACGGTACTCCCAGCCCTGCACACCCACACACTGTCCCTTGTAGAGTGCCTGCAAGGCCAGCGCGCCCTCCTTGTCGAGACGCACCTGCAAGCTGTTACCCAGCACGAAAAAAATCCCGCTGATGGATTGCTTGCGCAGGTACCCGGTCAGCCAGTCAGTAGTGCCCGGCAATTGCGTGGGGCCGCTGTCGAAGGTCAACAAAAACAGCCGGTCGTGCATCGTCTCGCCGTTGACTTCCTGGTCGCCCAACAGAGCGATTTCACTGCTGATTTGCGGGAGCAGCGCCGCCATGCGTAATTGCTCATCCAGGTAGCGCTGGTGAAACTCACGGCCGGGCTCGGCCCAGGCCACATAAAACGAGTCATCGGCGATTGCGAACTTGCCCGCCTGCTCACGCAGACTGTCCATGTCATCGACGTAATAGCAGAACGAAGCATCCTGATCGCAACTTTGCTGCGCCAGGTTGTAGTTGGTCAGTAACCGCTGCCACATCCGCTGGCGCAGAGCATCTATTGCCTCAACATTGATTATTTTCAGACCCAACCGCTGTTTCAGGGCGCTTTCATCCAGCGCTTCGCTGACCATCAAGGCATGGGCAAAAGCGAGTATTTCGGCACGCGAGGCAACATCGAACAAGGCCGGGCTGGTCAATTGTTCGGGCCAGGTGCTGCGATCCAGCGTCGCGGGCTCGACAGGTGCCGCCACCGCCCCGGCACACACCAGCCAGACCCACAAGAAAAGAGCAATGCGCACTGATCAACCCCCTGTAAAAACTGACTGCACTATAACCCGACCAGTGCCCGACCCCGCAGGCGTTGGGGGATCTATCGCGTTCATAGGTGGAGTCAAACTGCGCCAACGCCTAGAATCCCCCGACGCTAAAAGGAGACAACCCCATGCTGATGGTGATTTCACCCGCTAAAACCCTCGATTATGAAACGCCGCCCGCCACAGCACGTTTCACCCAGCCCCAGTACCTGGACCATTCCCAGGAATTGATCGAACAATTGCGCGAACTGAGCCCGCAACAGATTGGCGAGCTGATGCATTTATCCGACAAGCTGTCGGGCCTCAACGCGGCGCGCTTTGGCAGCTGGACGCCCGCCTTTACCCCCGCCAATGCCAAGCAGGCACTGCTGGCGTTCAAGGGCGATGTCTACACCGGCCTCAATGCCGTGGACTTCAGCGAGGCCGACTTCGACTATGCGCAAAGCCACCTGCGCATGCTCTCGGGGCTCTACGGCCTGCTGCGTCCGCTGGACCTGATGATGCCGTATCGCCTGGAAATGGGCACCAAACTGGCCAACGCACGGGGCAAGGACCTGTACGCGTTCTGGGGCACGCACATCAGCGAATGGCTCAACCAGGCCCTGGCCGAACAAGGCGATGACGTACTGCTCAATCTGGCATCCAACGAATACTTCTCGGCGGTAAAAAAGTCGGCATTGAACGCCCGCATCATCAATACCGAGTTCAAGGACCTGAAAAACGGCCAGCATAAAATCATCAGTTTCTATGCGAAAAAAGCCCGAGGCATGATGAGCCGGTTTGTGATCAAGGAGCGCATCGACAACCCTGAGCACCTCAAGCAGTTTGATGAGCAGGGTTATCGCTTCAGCGCCGAGCAGTCCAAGCCGGATTTGCTGGTGTTTTTGCGCGACCACGCCCCGCAGTGACCCGCTGCATGCCTCATGCTGGTAAGTTATAGGTATTCCCTGCAAGAGGCCCAGCCATGTTTATCGGCGTTTTACTGATCATCACCTGGCTTGTCCTGTTGTTGCGCTACCCGGCCAAGGCCTTGCCGGTCTCACTGGCTGCCGTACTGGGGCTGGCGATAGTTGCAGCCTCGGTGGCGTGGCTGGACAGCCGTGAGGCGGCACAACTGGCACGTCTGGAACTGCGCATCGTCTATGACCCTGCCCAATGCCCGGCAGACCGACCGCTGCAACTGACCCTGAAAAACAGCAATGACGTACCACTGGTCGAACTTGGCTGGCGCATTGCCGCCTATGCACCGGGCGACACCGTCAATCTTGCCGACAACCTTTACACCGCCCCGCGCTACCGCGGCCCCGGCGAATTGCAAGCAGGGGCAAGCTGGCAGGACTGCTTGCCGATGCCGCCGCTGCGCACGGGTTATCGCCCGCAAACCCTCGAGTTTCGGGCAGAACGCCTGCAAGGCAGTTTTTCCAATTAAGGATGTTCCCATGCTGCGTGTTTTGATCACCGGTTGTTCAAGCGGTATTGGCCGCGCCCTGGCCGATGCTTTCAAGGTGGCGGGGCATGATGTCTGGGCCTGCGCCCGCAAGCCTGGGGATGTAGCACTATTGGCTGCGGCGGGGTTTGCCGCTGTGCAACTGGACGTCAATGATCCGCAGGGGTTGGAGCAATTGGCCGAGCGCCTGGAGCAGGCAGGCGGCGGGCTGGACGTGCTGATAAACAATGCAGGTTTCGGCGCTATGGGCCCCCTGCTCGATGGCGGCGTCGAGGGCTTGCAGCAGCAATTTGAAACCAATGTATTTTCCATTGTGGGCGTTACCCGCGCGCTGTTCCCGGCGCTGCGCCGCAACAAGGGCCTGGTGGTCAATATCGGCAGTGTTTCCGGGGTACTGGTCACCCCGTTTGCCGGCGCCTACTGTGCCTCTAAAGCTGCAGTACATGCCTTGAGTGATGCCCTGCGCATGGAGCTGGCGCCTTTTGCCATTGGCGTGCTGGAAGTGCAGCCCGGGGCCATTGATACCAGCTTCGCGAAAAATGCCAGCGCCCAGGCCGAGCAGTTGATTGCCGAGAGCTCCGCCTGGTGGCCCATGCGCGACGGTATTCGCGCCAGGGCCAGGGCCTCACAAGACAATCCCACCCCGGCCACAGCTTTTGCCGACGCAGTATTCAAGGCCGTCATGAAACCCAAGCCAGCGATGTTGCTGCGTTACGGTAATGGCAGCCGCGCCTTGCCGCTGCTGGCCGCGCTGGTGCCCGCTGCCCTACTGGAAAAAATCCTGATGAAGCGGTTCGGCCTCAATACCCGTGCCTGACACTCATTATGTAGCAGCTGCTACGGGTGATAGCACAGGCCTATGCATACGCCTTCATAAAATCGATAAACACCCGCACCTTCAGCGGCAAATGCCGTGTATCGGGGTAGAGCGCGTACACCCCCTGGCGGCTCAGTTGCCATTCGGGCAGCAGATGTACCAGCCGCCCCGTGCGCAAATCCTCCTCGATCAGCCAGTCGGGCAGGATCGCCACGCCTTGCCCGGTCAGGGCAAACGCCTGCAACACCGATGAGTTGTCCGCCCTGATGCGCGCCTTGCAGGGGTTGGGCTGGTAAGGACGGACCACACCGCTGCTCACCCCGGTAATAGTCAACTCCCCAACCCGGCCATGCTCCAGCCACGGCGTTTGCTCAAGCGCGTGCACGCTGTCTATCGGCACCACGCTGGCAACGAACGCCGGCGAGGCCACCGGCAGAATGCCGAAGGTGCTCAACTGCACGGCACGATGGCTGGAGTCGAGCACGCGACCCAGTCGCAAGGCCACGTCAAAACGCTCGGAGATCAGATCCGCGTGGGTCGATGAGGTCGACAGCTGGACGTTGAGGTCAGGGTGCAAGGCACTGAAGAGCTCCAGCGCCGGCACCACCTTGGCCAGGGCATATTCAACGGTGGTGGTGATGCGCAGCGTGCCCTTGAGTTCGGTGTGTTCGCTGCGCGCTTCGTCAATCGCCAGCCGGGCCTCTTCCAGCATGCTCAGGCAGCGCTGGTAAAAGCGCTCACCCGCCTCAGTCAGGGCCAACCGTCGGGTGTTGCGCGTTAGCAGGGTCACGCCCAGCTCAGCCTCTAGACGCTTGATATTGAAGCTGACCACCGCACGGGTTTGCCCCAGTAAATCAGCCGCGGCGGTAAGGGAGCCAGCTTCGACCACGGCCTTGAAGGTGTCGAACCGATCGAGGCTGACCATAGAGAAACCTGCCAATTGTCAAAATAATTTTGACAATCTAGCAGCAGACGGACGGTTCCTCCATAAGCCAAAGCTGCTTACTGTGCGCTCTACTGAACAGGAGCCACCCATGGCTTACCGCAATAAAGTCGCGCTGGTGTATCTGCTGGGATTTGCCCTGGATCTGGTGAATATGTTCGCAGCCTCGATCGCCTACCCGGATATCAGCCAGCAGCTGCATGCCTCGGTCACACAACTGGCGTGGATTGGCAATGCCTACATGCTTGGCCTGATCCTGGTCATTGTGCCCAGCGTATGGCTAACCCAACTGTTTGGTGAGAAACGCCTGATCGTGCTTTCACTGACATTATTCAGCGTGGCGTCGTTGTGTGTGGCCCAAGCGACCTCAATTGAAGCTCTGATCGGCTACCGCCTGCTGCAGGGGCTGGGGGGCGGGCTGTTGATTCCGGTCGGTCAGGCTATGGCCTATCGGCACTTCCCGATCCGCGACCGGGCCCGACTGACCTCAGTGATTTTGCTGGTGGCGCTGCTAGTGCCCGCACTGTCGCCAGCACTTGGCGGCTGGATGGTCGAAGCGCTCACTTGGCGCTGGGTGTTTTATGCCAATCTGCCACTGACCTTGCTTACCCTGCTGCTGGCAGTCTGCTGGCTGCAACCCGACCCGCCTGCGCAGCCCGTATCGCCCATGACTTACAGGCGCATTCGAGCTGGCGCAGCCAAAATGGGCCGCCTGCTCAAAAGCCCGTTGCTGCAAGTGGCAATGCTGACCTACCTGTTTATCCCCGGCATTTTCATCGGCACGCAACTGGTGAGTATCTTGTACCTGCACCAACTGGGTTTTAGCGCCACGCAAACCGGCATGCTGATGCTGCCCTGGGCTCTGGCTTCAGCGCTGGGCATCACCCTGAGCCGCTACCAGTTCAACCGCCTTGGCCCCAAACCCTTGCTACTGCTGGGCATGAGCGCACAAGCCGCGGGTATTGCGTTACTGCCCCAAATCGATAGTTCCAGCATCGGCTTGCCCATGGCGCTGTACGCCGTGATGGGCTTTGGTGGCAGCCTGTGCAGCAGCAGCGCACAAAACACAGCCTTTATCGATATCGCACCCGAACACATGGGCCACGCCAGTGCACTGTGGAACCTCAACCGCCAATTGAGCTTCCTGCTCGGCCCGGCCTTGATGATGGCCCTGTTCGGTACATTGACCGCAATCACCTCGACGTCCCACGCCTTTGCCCTATGCTTTGCCATCGGGGGTGCATTGACGCTGGTGCCGCTGGTTCCCGTTCTACGCCTTGATACATCCCGCGTGCTGGCCTTGCTCGCACCCTGACCTGGAGATTTTGATGAGTGACTATAAGCGCTACTTCGACCTGGTAAGCGAAACCCACGTCGAAATTGAAGGCTGGTTTTCCGGTCTGGAACCCGGCGTGCTGCCGGTATTGCTGGCGCGGTTTTCGCCGCAGTTCTCGATGATTGCCCCCAGCGGCAACGTGCTGGACGCCAACGGCGTAGAAACACTGTTTGAACAACTGCGCGGTGCGCGCCCGGGCCTGAACATAACCCTCAGCGAGTTCAAGGGCATTGCCCTGCATCCAGGTGGTGCAGTAGTCAGCTACCGCGAGCTGCAGGAGGAACACAACGGCAACCGCACCGACCGCCGCGCCACCGTGGTATTCGAGAAAGACGCCGACGGCAAGATACTGTGGCGGCATTTGCACGAGACGTTTTGCGCGGCTTGAACCCCGGCCTCGCGCTTGTGGGAGCGGGCTTGCTCGCGATGCCGTCACTGCGGTGTTTCAGTTAAACCGCGTCGAGGCCATCGCGAGCAAGCCCGCTCCCGCATTAACTTTACTCGGCCTTGCCCTGATCCACGATCACCGTACAGGTCGTACCCGCGGCCAGCAGGAAGCCATCGGGGATCTCGTCAATATGGATCCGCACCGGTACCCGCTGGGCCAGACGCACCCAGTTGAACGTCGGGTTAACGTCAGCTACCAGCTCACGGCTTTCGGGGTTATCGCGGTCGTAGATACCGCGCGAGATGCTTTCAACGTGGCCCTTCAACACTTCACCGCTCATCATTTGCAGGTCGGCTTTGTCGCCCACGCGGATATGCGGCAGTTTGGTTTCTTCAAAGAAGCCATAGACCCAGAACGAATCCTGGTCGATCACGGCCATTTTCGGATCACCCACCCGCGCATAGTCGCCGCGATGCACATTGAGGTTGGTCACGTAACCATCGACCGTGGCCAGGACCTTGGTGCGCTTGAGGTTGAGCTGCGCCGCGTCCAGCTGCGCCAGGGCGTGCTGATAGTCGGCCAGGGCCGAGTCGGCGATGTTGCTGGCGTCGTCACGGTTCTCGCGGGAAATCACCAGGCTGTCCATGTCAGCCCGACGATGGGCGTTGACCTTGCGCATTTCCCAAGTTGCCTTGCGGGAGGCCACCAGCGACTGGGCTTGCTTGACCATGATTTCGTAGTGCTCAGGGTCGATTTCCAGCAGCACGTCGCCCTTTTTCACCAACTGGTTGTCCTTGACCGGCACGCCGACCACATAGCCGTTGACGTCGGCCGCGACGTTGATGATATCGGCCCGCACCCGTCCATCACGGGTCCACGGGGTGTTCATGTAATGTTCCCACAGGGTTCGGCCGATCCATATCGCAAGGGCCAAAACCAGCAAGGTGGCAAGCAGGCTGAAGAACTTTTTCATCGGATCGGTCTCAACGGTAAACAGTGAGCGCCATGGCGCCAAAAAGACAAGCAAACAGGCTCAGGCGCAGCAGCGCCGGGTGCCAGAAGAAGCGGTACAGGTCGTAGCCGGAAAACAGTCGGTCAAAGCCCCATGCCAACCCCGCCGCGATAAAAAACATCAGGGTCATGGTGGGCATGTAGACGCCGTGGAAGGCGATTTCACGAGGCATGTTCAAGTCCTTGCGGCTGGGCATAAGCGGCCAGCGGCGATTGCGGGTCAAGCAGTGATGTACGAATAAAATGCAGGTAGCTTTGCACCCGCACCAACGCCGAGGTATCGAAGTTGCGGGCAAAGGGTTCGTCGGTAGACTGCACGCGGCTGATGGCGTGATCGACGGCAATCAGCGCGCGCTCCAGGTTGCTTTCGCTGGGGGCGATAAACAGCCGCACCAGCGCCCGGCCCATGACCCGGATGGCCTGGCGCCACGGCTGGGCCTCGGCATACGCCGGGTGAACCGGCAGGATCGCCTGCTCCTTGCGCAGCTCGATAATTGCGTGGCCGACTTCCAGCACCACAAACATCCAGCGCAGCAATTGGCGTTGCACCTGCGGCTTGCCGGCGGCCAGGCCGTAAGCCTGATGCATCAGGTCACGGGTACGGCTTTCCAGGCTGGAGCTCAGACCACGTAACTTGCCACTGATGGCATACACCACCTGTTCACGCAGATCCTGCTCCAGACGGCTCCACAACCAGCGGCTGTTGGGCGGCAGGATAATCGCGCCGGCAGCCGCACAGACCAGCATGCCCATGACCATCGCGATGTAGTCGTTGATGAACTGGTACGGGTTGTAGATCGTCAGGTTGTCGGGGACCGAGCCGGTGCTGAAAAAAATCAGCAAGCCCAGGCCGACACCCGCGTAATTGGCCCGCGACGTGAGGAACGAACCGAGCACGATCACCGGCGTCAGCACCAGACACAACAGCGGGAAACCGTCGATATGAGGCAGCACGAAAAACATTTCGACAAAGCCGATCAACGCCCCCAGGAAGGTCCCGCAGGCCATCTGAAAAGCCATGCGTTTGGGGTTGGGCGTGGCTGCCGACAAGCCCACCGTGGCGGCGGCGATCAGGGTCATCATGGCGCCGCTGGGCCAGGCGGTCATCACCCAGTAGGTGCCGAGCACGGCCAGGATAAACGCTGCCCGAATCCCGGAAGCGGCCGCCGACCACCAGTTGGTCTGCGAAATAAACGGTTGGTCCCAACGCTCCCGTTCGTGGGTGTGATCGGCCAGCGAGGCGTGGGTCAGCGCGTAGTTGTGCAGGTCGTCGACAAAGCGGAACAGCAGCTCGTAGGCGGTGTTGAAGTCGAGGAAGTCAGACGGGCTGGGTTCGCTTTGCAGAAACCTGACCCGTAACGCACGCACATGCCCTGGCAGGCTCGCCTTGAAGGCATCCAGTTGCTCGGCGAGCAAGGCCGCGTCTTTATCCGTCAACGAGCGACCGGCATAGGTGTCGAGCAACTGCGCCAGGATCTCCAGCTCCGGCTCGATGGCCGACACTACGTCCACCACACCACGGCTGCGCAAACGTGCAAGCAACTGGTGCAAGGCATTGAAGCGCGTAGTAATGGCCATGAACTCGCTGTTCAAACGACTCAGGCGGCCACTGCGACGACGCATATGCGGGTCTTCAAATACGGTCACGCTGCGCATGCCTTCCAGGCCCACGCTTTCACCGATAAAACGCACGTTGCTGGCCTCGTAGGCCTCCTGGGAGGACTGGCCACGCAGGCCTTCGGCAACAAAACCGGCAAATACGCCAAAGCGTTTGTACAGCGCGTCATGCATTGCTGCGCCAGCCGTTTTGGGCAGGATCGCAGCGCTGACCACGGTGGAGCAGAGAATGCCCAGCGAGATCTCCAGCACCCGCCACACCGCGGCCATAAAGGCGCCATCGGGGTGGGCCAGGGCAGGCAGGCCGACCATTGCAGCGGTGTAACCGGCCAGCACAAAACCATAAGCACGGAAGTTGCGGCAGCGAGCAGCACCGGCGGAGCAGATGCCCACCCAGATCGCCATCGCACCGAGAAACAGCACGGTGTTCTGCGCGAACAGGGCGATCAGCGCCACCATTACCGCCGAGCCGGTCAGGGTGCCCAAAAACCGGTAAAAGCTTTTGGCGAACACCTGGCCGCTTTGCGGCTGCATCACGATAAAGACAGTGATCATGGCGGTGCGCGGTTGCGGCAGCTCAAGGCGCATGGCCAGCCACAGGGTCAGAAAGGCGGCGACCAGCACTTTGAAAATATGCACCCAGGTCACGCCATCGCTGCGTGCCCAGTCAAAAAAGCCACGGCGCCATTCCAGGGAATACAGCCAGCGTACCGGGGCGGGCAAGTGGTTCATCTACAGGCTCTCAAAATTAGCCATCGAGGGGGATTGGTGGTCAGGTTCAGTGGTTGAACAGCGCCATGACGGCCGGCGGTTTGTCGGGCACATAGCGATCGTCCCTGGGCACATCGTTGCCAGCACCAAGGCCGCCACCCAGCGCCGTCACCAGCTCGGCGTGGGCGCTCAGGCGGGCGGCCTGGACCTGCTGCTGGATCTGCTGCTGCTTGAACAGCAGGGTTTGTGCATTGAGCACGTTGAGGTAGTCGGTCAGACCACGCTGGAACGCGACCACGGCGATGTCGTAGGTTTTTTGCGCGGCCTGCACCGACTCGGCGGCAAAGACCTGCTGTTTTTCCATCGACTCGCGCTTGATCAACTGATCGGAAATGCCCTTGAGCGCAGTCACCAGGGTCTGGTTGTACTTGGCCACGGCCATGTCATAGCCACCAGAGGCCACGCCCAGTTCCGAGCGCAAGCGACCGCCATCGAAGATCGGCAGCGAAATGGCCGGGCCAACGTTGTAGTTGAGCTTCTTGCCGGTCAGAAAACCCAGCGCGCTACCACCGGTGGCCATAAAGCCGATGCTGCCCACCAGGTCTACGTTGGGGTAGAAACCGGCGTGCGCCACATCGATGCCGCGGGCCTGGGCTGCCACTTCCCAGCGGCTGGCAACCACATCAGGACGCTGTCCCAGCAGTTCAGCAGGAAGGCTCGACGGCAGTTTCAGTGCAGTGGCCAGGGCGAGGGTTGGTCGCTTGAGGCGTGCACCCTCCCCCGGGCCCTTGCCGGCCAGCGCCGACAACTGGTTGCGGGTCAAGGCGATTTCTTCTTCCTGGGCGTCAATCTGGCGATGAATCTCGGGCAGCGGCGCCTGCGCCTGGCTGACTTCAAAATGGGTGCCGATACCGCCGTCCAGACGCTTTTGCGCCAGATCGAGAATCTGTTCTTGCTGGTGCAGGGTCGATTCGACGATATCGAGCTGGGCGTAGTGCAGCGACAGTTGGATATAGGCACGAATCACGTTGTTCTGCAGTTCGAGCTGGGCCTGACGACCTTCGGCCACACTCATGTGCGCCATGTCCACGGCCTGCTCTGTGGCATTGCTTTCGCGGCCCCACAAGTCCAGGGCAAAGCTGAAGCCCAGCGCGGCGTTGTTGTCCCAGGTTGTGGAGTTGTCCAATGCACCCGGGCCATAGAATTGGTCCGAGGGCCAGTTGTGCCGTTTGAGCGTCGAATCTGCGTTGATTTGCAGCGACTCGGCCGACTCGGCAACCCCGGCCATGGCTCTGGCCTGACGCACACGGGCTGCAGCCATTGCCATCGTTGGGCTACCCTGTACGGCAAGGCTGATCCACTCATCCAGTTGCGGGTCGCCATAAGCGTGCCACCATTGGGCTTTGGGCCAGTTCGCGTCTTTCGCGGCGCTTTGAATCGCCTCGTCGGTGGCCAGCGTATTGGCGGGAAGCATGCTGCCCTTGGGCGCGATGCCACCAAAACCAATGCAGCCGTTTAATGCTAACGATAAAGCCAGAACACTGAGGGCTTTAAGCTCTCTGCTGATGCGACGCTGCACTGCTGCAAATTCCTGAAAAGGAGGGAGGATGAGGCTTGAGATAGAGAAGTCTATGACTTGGCAGGCACAACGATAAGCGGGCATAAATGTGAATCTTTATTACCGTTCTTGGGATAATCCGTTGGTCGAATGAAAAGCGGCCTGTAAAGCCTGAAACTTCATGTCACAATTTGTTGCTGTGTAATTGGTTGCTGTCCCCTATATCGCCCCTTGAGAGCACTTCATGGACACTTTGCAAAACATGCGCGCCTTCAGTTGTGTGGCCGAAGCCGGAAGTTTCACGGCCGCTGCCGCCATGCTGGACACCACCACTGCCAACGTCTCGCGCGCGGTCTCCAACCTTGAGGCCCACCTGCAAACACGCCTGCTTAACCGCACCACCCGCCGCATCGCCCTGACCGAAGCCGGCAAACGCTATTTACTGCGCTGCGAGCAAATCCTGGCCTACGTTGAAGAAGCCGAAGCCGAGGCCAGCGACGCCCACTCGCGCCCAGCCGGGCAATTGAAAGTGCACACCATGACCGGCATCGGCCAGCACTTCGTGATCGACGCCATTGCCCGCTACCGCAAGACCCACCCCGACGTGACCTTCGACCTGACCCTGGCCAACCGCGTGCCGGACCTGCTCAACGAGGGCTACGACGTGTCCATCGTGCTGGCCAGCGAGCTGCCGGACTCGGGTTTTGTGTCCCAGCGCCTGGGCATCACCTACAGCATCGTCTGTGCATCGCCCGGCTATGTGAAAGCCAATGGCACGGCAACCAAGCCCAGCGACCTGCTCAACCATTCCTGCCTGCGCCTGGTCAGCCCGGTGATTGCATTGGACAAATGGGTGTTTGAAGGCCCGGAAGGCCAGGAAATGGTGCTGATCAACTCTTCGCCGTTTCTGGTCAACTCGGCCGACGCGATGAAAACCGCGATCACCAGCGGCATGGGTGTCGGCGTGCTGCCGGTGTACGCCGCCATCGAAGGCCTGCGCAACGGCACGCTGGTGCGCATGCTGCCCAAGTACCGCTCCCAGGAACTGAACCTGTACGCCATCTACCCGTCGCGCCAGTACCTGGATGCCAAGATCAAGACCTGGGTCGAATACTTGAAAAGCTCGCTGCCGGAAATTCTGGCGGCGCATCAGACTGAACTGGCCACCTATAGCTGATTGCGATTTTGTGGGAGCGGGCTTGCTCGCGATTGCTACAACGCGGTGTATCTGCCACACCCCGACGATCCAATCGCGAGCAAGCCCGCTCCCACAGGTCAAGGATTGGCAGCGGGCGGGCGAGAATGTTAGCGTGCTTACATTCCCGACAGCCGATGAGTCTTGTTCAGATGAGCCTTTCCAGCACCAAGAAAACCGTACTTGCCTTCAGCCGCGTCACCCCCGAGATGATCGAGCGCCTGCAACAGGATTTCAACGTCATCGCGCCCAACCCCAAGCTGGGCGATATCAACGCCCAATTCGAAGAGGCACTGCCCCACGCCCACGGTCTGATCGGCGTCGGCCGCAAACTGGGGCGCAAGCAGCTGGAACATGCCCGGCAGCTTGAGGTCGTCTCCAGCGTCTCGGTGGGTTACGACAACTACGATGTCGACTACTTCAACGAACGCGGCATCATGCTCACCAATACCCCGGACGTGCTGACCGAAAGCACCGCCGACCTGGGTTTTACCCTGATCATGAGCAGCGCCCGTCGGGTCGCCGAGCTGGACGCCTGGACCAAGGCCGGCCAATGGCAAGCCAGCGTGCCACCCGCCCTGTTCGGCAGCGATGTCTACGGCAAGACCCTGGGTATCGTCGGCATGGGCAATATCGGCGCAGCCGTTGCCCGTCGTGGCCGGCTGGGTTTCAACATGCCAATCCTGTACAGCGGCAACAGCCGCAAGACCGCACTTGAGCAAGAGCTGGGCGCGCAATTTCGCAGCCTCGACCAGTTGCTGGCCGAAGCGGATTTCGTCTGCCTGGTGGTGCCATTGAGCGAGAAAACCCGGCATCTGATCAGCCAGCGCGAACTCAAGCTGATGAAGCCGAGCGCTATTCTGGTGAATATCTCCCGTGGCCCGGTGGTCGACGAACCGGCACTGATCGAAGCCCTGCAAAACGGCACCATTCGCGGTGCTGGCCTGGATGTTTACGAGAAAGAACCGCTGAGCGAATCACCTTTGTTCGCGTTGAAAAACGCCGTGACCCTGCCCCATATCGGCTCGGCCACCCACGAAACCCGTGAGGCGATGGCCAACCGCGCCCTGGCCAACCTGCGCAGCGCCCTGCTGGGCGAACGCCCGCAAGACCTGGTCAACCCGCAGGTGTTCAAGGGCTGAGGCAAGGTCTGTTGTGGGAGCGAGCTTGCTCGCGATTGGATCGCCGAGGTGTGACTGATACACCGCGTCGCTGCCATCGCGAGCAAGCCCGCTCCCACAGGGGGTTACAGACTCACGCCAGCTTGGCGTTCAATGCCACCGGCTTGGGTTTGCGAAACACCAGCACGTTACCCAGCATCACCAGCACCAACCCGGCCAACGCCGGGGGGGTCCACTGGTAGCCTTCGGCAAAGGCCGACACATTCAGCGCCACCAGCGGGAACAACACCGTGCAATAGGCCGCGCGCTCCGGCCCCATGCGCCCGACCAGGGTCAGGTACGCGGTAAAGCCGATCACCGAGCCCGGTATCACCAGGTACAACAGCGAACCGATATAGCGCGTGTTCCATTCCATTTCGAACGGGATACCCCTTAGCGCGCAGTACACCGCCAGCATGCTGGCACCATACAGCATGCCCCAGGCATTGGTGGTCAGCGGCTTGAGCCCGGCTTTCTGTTGCAGGCTGGACAGCATGTTGCCCGCCGAAAAACACAGGGTGCCGATCAACGCCAGCCCCAGTCCGAGGGCAATATGCGGTGTGGCGGCATGCCCGCTCAATTCCGGCCAGAACAACAGGCCCAGCCCGAGCATGCCCAGGGCACCGCCGGCGATCACGTTGCGGGCGATTTTCTGCTTGAAGAAAATCCGCGCATTCAGCGCATTCCACAATGTGGCGGTAGAAAACACCACCGCGATCAGGCCTGTGGTCACCCACTGGCTGGCGGTCAAGAAACACATGAAGTTGACACAGAACAGGCACAACCCCTGGGCCAGGCAAATCAGATGCCCGCGCCTGTTCATCACCTGCAACTTGCGGCTGAGCAACAGCACGGCAAACAGCACCAACGCCGCCAGACCAAAGCGGTAAACGATGGACACCGGTATCGCCACCACCCCCAATTGCAATTTCAGGGCGATCCAGGTGGTGCCCCAGATCAAGACAGTCATTACATATAAAAACAGGTTCATGGCGCACTCCAGACAATGGCCTTCAGTCTGGGCCCGCTGCCTGGGCCGCACTTGCAGATTCTTGCGCTTTTGTGGGGTCGGGGCTGGCAGCCGCAGTGCGACGGAGTAGGATGCGAGCATGCCCGCATTCGATACCCTGCAAGTCTTCCAGTCCATGAACAGCTCGCCCAATGCCCGTCTGGTGCACAGTGCCGAGCTGGGTGAGGGCATGGCCGCTGCTGTGTGGACCAACCACCACGATGCCCGTGAGTATGAAGCACCGACGCACCACACCTTGTCGTGCTATATCTCCGGCGGCACCGGTACTTTCAGACGCGAGCAACCGGGCGCCAAGGGCTCACCGGGCAAGCTCTGCGTGCTGCCCGCCGATCATCAATCGGCGTGGGTGATCAATGGCGAAATACGCCTGGCCCATGTGTATGTCAGCCAGGAGCAATTAGCCCTGGGCTGCATCGCCCTGCTCGACCGCGAACCCCGGGAGATGCAATTGCGGGAACTGACCTTTCAGGATGACGAACAGCAAACCCGCCGCTTTCATCAACTGATCCAGACCAACTGGGACGAGCCCGCCGAACGCCTGCTCACCAGCAGCCTGGCCAGCGCCCTGCTCGACCATGCCGTACTGACCCAGGTGGGGCTGCGTGACGGGCTGCAACTCAAGGGCGGGCTGGCGGCCTATCAGCGCCGCCAACTGGTGGAATACATCGAGCACCGGCTGGCCGAACCGCTGAACATCGGCCAGTTGGCAGCGCAGTGCGCGCTATCGCCTTACCACTTTGCCCGCATGTTCCGCGAAAGCTTTGGCGTACCGCCCCATCAATACCTGCTGGCCCGCCGCCTGGCCCGCGCCCGCGACCTGCTGCGCAACAGCACACTGGCGTTGGGCCATGTTGCACTGGCCTGTGGCTTCGCCAGCGCCAGCCACTTCGCCAACCGCTTCAAGCAAAGCCTGGGCGGCACGCCGGGGGAGTTTCGGGCGGTGTTCAGGTAACCCTGGCGGCCTTAGAACTCCAGAGTGCTGGAAAATGTGAGTTGCCGGGCATCGCCAATCGAGACGAAGGTGCGGCTGGCCGCCGAGGTGTAGTAAGTGCGGTCGAAAAGGTTTTTGACGTTGACCTGGAATTTGACCTTTTGCCCCTCAACCTTGGTGTCGTAGGTGGCAAAGGCATCGGCCACGGTGTAACCCGGCAGATCGAAGTCGTTCAGGGCATCCCCCGCCCGTTCGCCCACATAGCGCGCGCCTGCGCCAACGCGTAGCTTGTCACCGCCCACGATGCTGCCAAAGTCATAGACCGCCGACAGCGAACCGCTGTTCTTGGCCACGTTCTGCAGACGCATGCCCTGGTAGGTGGTGTCTTTGGTCACCTCGGCATCGGTATAGGCATAGCTGCCGATCAGGCTCCACTGGTCCGTCAACTGGCCGCTGACGTCCAGTTCCAGGCCCCGGGAACGAACTTCACCCGCGGCCGAATATGCGGTGACATCGTCCACCGTGGAGGACACCAGCACATTGCGCTTTTTGATGTCGTACAAGGCCAGGGTGCCAGTGATACGGCCCGGGATATCCAGCTTGGCCCCCAGTTCCCAGGATTTTGACTGCTCCGGTGCGATGGAGGAGTCCAGTACCACGCCGCCCGTCAGCGGAGCGATCGAGGAGTTGGGCTTGAACGATTCGGTGTAGCTGCCATAGAACGACAGTTCATCGGTGTAGCGGTATACCAGCCCGGCCCGCGGGATCCATTTCACCCCGTTGGTATCGGTACTGGCCTTGAACGGAATGCTTTTGCCCGCCAGTTGGTCGTACTTCTGAAAGCGTGCGCCCGCCACCAGAATCCATTGGTCGGTGAGGTGGATCGAGTCCTGGGCAAACAACGAGTCGCTGCGCAGCAGGTCGGTCTGGTTGCTGTCACTGGCGCTCACGGTGGTACCGGCGACTTCATTGCCATACACCGGGTTTTCGTAATTGAAGGTGGACTGGCTGTCCTGGCGGATCAGCTCGGCGCGATAGATTTTGCGGTACTCGTCGTCCACGCCAAACACCAGGTCATGCTGCATACCAGCGGCCTGAACCTTGCCCTGCAAGCTGAAGGTGCTGAAACGGTCGGTGGTGATGGCGCCTTTGGTGCCGTCCATTTTTCGCGTCAGGGTGCCGTCGGAGTTGACCTTGGTAACCCGAACCTGGCTGGCGTCGTAGGTTTCGCGGTTCCAGCTGTAGCCGAAATGGGCTTTCCAGTCGTCGTTGAGGTCGTGATCGACTTCAAGGCGGTACAGGTCCGAGCGCCCTTCCATATTGTTGAACGGCTCGTCCAGGCGGCGCGTGGCCGGAATGTCCAGCGGATGGTTGGTCGCCGGATTGATGGCCGTGCCACGGTCGAAGGGGGTCAGGAATTCGCGGTGTTCGTACGCCAGCAGTACTTGGGTGTTGTCGCCGTACCAGGCCAGCGACGGCGCGATCAGGGTTTCGCGATGCACACCGAAATTGCGCCAGTAATCTTCATCTTCATGGTCGATGATCATCCGGTAGGCCAGCCCCGAATCACCCAGCGGGCCGGTGCTGTCGAGGCTGCCACCGCCGCCGTTTTTACCCGAACCGTAGGTTGACCCACGCACCGTCACCGCGTTGTACTGCTCCAGCTGCGGCTTTTTGCTGACCACGTTGACGACACCACCCGGATCTTGAATCCCGTAGAGCAACGAGGCCGGCCCCTTGAGCACTTCGACCCGTTCGGTGGTAGCGTTCATCGCCCGGCCCTGCACCAGCGGCATACCGTCGCGCATGATCGAACCGTCACGGTTGTCACCAAAGCCGCGCTTCATCACCGAGTCCTGGGTACTGCCAAGCGTGTTGCCCTGGGTGATGCCGCTGACATTGTTCAGGGCATCATCCAGATTGCGCGGCGCCTGGTCGCGAATCACCTGGGCGGCAACCACATTGATGGTTTGCGGCACTTCCATGGATGAGCCCGTGCCGCGCATCACCGAAGTGGTGGCTGGTGGCTGGTAGCTGGTGTCGGTTGAGGCCAGCGAGGTAATGCTGGTGGCCCCTAGGTTCAGGGCGCCTGCGGTGGGCTGGGGTTCCAGGGCAAAAGTGTTGGCGTCGGTACGCCGCCCATTGAAGCCAGACTGCGCGAGCAACTGCTGCAAAGCCTGCCCGGCACTCATGCGTCCCTTGATCGCCGGAGCTTGCAGGCCAAAGGGGGCTTCATCGGTGTAGACCACGCTCAGGCCGGTCAGCCGGGAAAAGTCGTTGAGCGCCTGGGGCAGAGGTTTCGCCGGCTGGTTGAAATCGAACAAGGCTTCGGCCTGCTGTTGCGGCGCCTCGGCAGCCATGGCCGCATAAAGCGGGTTTAGCGCCAACCCGGCCATCACGAATGCAGAAGCTCCCAACCACTGTTTCACCGAACTTGCCCTGGACTTCATGCTCATGACCTGTGTGTTGACCTGATACGGAATACGAATTTTTCGCATTTTCAAGCACTACACGGATTGGGCCGGGGTTTACCTCACCACGCAATGAAAAAAAATCCGCGATGACGCCACAGACCGCCTGTGGGAAAACGGAGGGAGCAAACCCGCTCCCACAGGGATATGTGGAGGGCGCGTCAACGCAACACAATCAGCCCTAACACGCTGTGCTGCTCAAATCCGAGCACGCCCTGCAACGAATTGAGCACGGCTTGCGGGTCCTGGCTGGGGAAACTGCCGCTGATTTTCCTGGCACCCAACTGGCTGTTGAGCAACACAATCTGCCCCGGGTAATAACGCCTGAGATCGGCCACGACATCAGCCAGCGGGGTTTTGTAATAGCTCAACCAGCCCGAGCGCCAGCCCAGACGGCTCTGGCTGTCAACGTGATGCACGGCATCGGTAACCCCAGCGTCGTAGGCAATTTGCTGATCGGCAGTAAGAATCTGCTGAGCCGAATCCTTGCCAGCCTTGACCCCTACCCGCCCGGACAACACCGTGACTTGCGCCCCGCCCGGTTGCAGGCGCACCTCAAATTCGGTGCCCAGGACCCGCGCTTCACCGCCGTCGGCATCTACCACAAAGGGCGCGCCGGTATGGGTGACGTGAAAGAAGGCCACACCACGGCGCAATTGCACATGGCGTTCACCACCACTGAAGTTCACCGCAATGGCGCTGTCGGCATCCAGCGTGACCTGCGTTTGATCGGCCAGCACCACAGTGCGCACTTGCCCAGGCGCGCTCACATAGTCCGCGCCCAGATCGTCCACCCAGCGCGCCGGTTGCCAACCGGCAAATACACCGACCATCAGCAGCAGGCATGCAGCAATGGCCAACCCACCGGCCCAATGCCGCAGGCGACCGCGCCGGGATGTATCCATAGCCGACAGGTATCGCTGAAGGGCCAGCGACTCCTCGTCAGCCAGGGTACTGGCCGCCACTTCACTCAGCTCCCACACCACCTGCGCCTGGGCATAGGCCTCGGCATGGGCAGGGTCAGCCTGCAGCCAGCGACTGAAGGTGGCCTGATCGCCACTGTCGGGCCGGTCGTGCAGCACACTGAGCCAGTCCAACGCGGCACGCTCTTGCTCGGCTGTCACGGCAACTCTCGAATGACGGTTCACAATGCTGCCCCTGATGGCGGCTCACGCAGACTGGCCTTGCAGGCCTCCAGGGCACGCATCATGTGTTTTTCGACAGCACTTTGCGACACGCCCATGACCTTGGCGATCTCGGCATAGGTGCGACCGTGAATACGGTTGAGCAAAAAGATATGCCGTGTGCGCTCGGGCAGGCTGCGCAATGCCGCCTCGACCTGGCGCAAGTCATTTCCGGCTTCCAGAGCGGCCTGGGGCTCGCAGCTTCTGGCGTCCGGTTCAGGCTGCCAGTGATGGCTGACCCGCTCGCGCGTACCTTCGCTGCGCAAATGGTCGATGGCGATATTGCCCGCACAGCGCAGCAGATAGGTGCTCAGCTCTTCAACCTGCACCAACGGCCGCCGCCAAAACCGCAAAAACAAATCCTGCACCAGATCCGCGGCCGTAGCCCGGCAGCCCACGCGGCGGCTCACCAGCGCTTCCATCTGCGGACGTTGGCTAAGAAACACCTGCAGGAAATGCGCTCGTCCCTGGCGCGGTTCGCTGGTAGGGCCATCCTTGAGTTCGGGTGGGGTCATGGAGATCGATGCGCAGGCAAAAGGAAAGCGATACTAATGATAAATATTCTCATATGCAAAAGCAGATGACGGGCTGCGCGACCGCCCTTGATAAGTGGTGATTGCTCAATGCATAAAGCCACCCCTACAATGCGAACAATTCTTGTTCTCTAAAGCGTTATTCAGCGCAGCCGGAGTGGTCGTTGTCGCAGTCAAACATCGTCGAGGTTCTGTATCAGGACCACCACAGCTGGCTCACGGGATGGTTACGGCGCAAGCTCGGCTGCCCGCAGAATGCCGCCGACCTGGCCCAGGACACTTTCATGCGGCTGCTGACCGCCCGCGAAACCCCGCCCCCTGGCGAACCCCGGGCGTTTTTGACCGTGGTCGCCAAGCGCGTGCTGTTCAATCACTATCGCCGCCAGGATCTGGAGCGCGCCTACCTGCAGGCCCTGGCTGACCTGCCCGAACAGGTTGCCCCCAGTGAAGAAGAACGCGCAATCATTCTGCAAACCCTGATGGAGCTCGATCAATTGCTCGACGGCCTGCCTTCCCCGGTCAAACGGGCCTTTTTACTGGCTCAGGTCGATGGCCTGGGCTACGCAGAAATCGGCGCTCAACTGGGTATCTCGATTGCCACGGTCAAACGTCATTTGAGCAAGGCAGCCCTGCGTTGCTACTTCGCCCTGTGAACGGTGCCTTCAATGCACCGCCCGACATCGGCACGGCGGTGGCCGAGCAAGCAGTCAGCTGGCTGGTCGAAATGCAGGGCGGTGCGCTCAGTCCCAGGCGCCAGCAGGCCTGGGAGCAATGGTTACACGCCCATCCTGAACACCAGCGGGCGTGGGAGCATATCCAGCGCATCAACCAGCGCTTGCGCGGTTTGTCGTCGCCACTGGCCCATGCGGCCCTGAACGCGCCCAAAAGCAGCAGCCGCCGTCAGGCATTGAAGCTGTTGCTGCTTTTAGGCGCAGGCTCGGCATTGACCTGGGGCCTGCGCGAGCAGTTGCCCGTCAACCCGCTGCTGGCAGATTTCAGCACACCGGTAGGCCAGCGGCGCAACCTGCAGTTGCATGATGGCAGCCAGCTCCAGCTCAACACCGCCAGCGCGGTGGATGTGAAATTCGATGCCCAGCAACGAGTCATCCGCCTGCTCGAAGGCGAAATGCTGCTGACTGCCGCCCGGGATTCTCGCCCACTGCTGGTGCGTACCGCCCAAGGCACCGTGCAACCCCAGGCGGCGCGCCTGAATGTGCGCCAATTTGGCGACCGCACTGAAATCGCCGTGTTCGAGGGCCGGGTTGCGTTGATGCCAACGGCGCATACGGGTAGTGCATTGTGGGTTGAGCCGCACCAGCAACTGAGCTTCACCCGCCTGGCCTGGAACACCCCGCGCCCTCTGGATGCGGGGTGCGGTGCGTGGACCGACGGCATGCTGGTTGCTGCGCATATGCGCCTGGCGGATTTTCTCGTCGAACTGGGCCGCTATCGCCGGGGCCAGCTCAACTGCGACCCAAAAGTCGCCGACCTGCTGATCTCCGGCACCTACCCGGTGGACGACAGCGAACGCGTGCTGGACCTGCTTGCCGTCAGCTTGCCAGTGCGAATCAAGCGCTTTACCCGCTATTGGGTAACGGTTGAAGCGCGGGTGTAACGGCTCTGTGCAAACGGACGTGTTGTAGCAGCGAGCTTGTTGTGGGAGCGGGCTTGCTCGCGATGGCAACAACGCGGTCTGCCAGTCACACCACGGCGATCCAATCGCGAGCAAGCCCGCTCCCACAAAGGGTGTGCATTTTATTTTCAAAAAATGTGAGCCGATTTCGGATCTGGCGTGACAGAGAAGGTAAGCCACTTCGATTCTCATCCCCACAGGATCCCTCATGCCCGCTCAGCCCTTCCGCCTCACGTCCCTGGCCCGTTTGCTATTAGGTGCCAGTTTGAGTTTCAGCGTCCTGCCGATGGCATTTGCCGACGCCAAGGCTTATCACATCGCACCGTCATCGCTGGAAAACGCTCTCAACCAATTCGGACGCGAAGCCGGGGTGCTGATTTCGTTCAGCTCCGCCGCCGCCAGCGGTATTCAGAGCAAGGGTCTGGAAGGCACCTACGATCCAGAACAAGGCTTGCAGGCCCTGCTTGAAGGCACTGGCCTGCAAGCCCGCGCTGAAGGCCTGGGGGCATTCAGCCTGCAACCGGCAACCACATCGACAGCTCCGGCAAGCATTGAGCTGGGCGCTTCCAGCGTGGTGGGTGACTGGCTCGGCGACGCGGCGCAAACCGATGTGTTCGAACACCCCGGCGCCCGCGACGTGATCCGTCGCGAAGAGTTTGAACGCCAGGGCGCTACCAGCGCCCGCGAAGTGCTCAACCGCATCCCCGGCGTCAACGCTCCGGAAAACAACGGCACCGGCAGCCACGACATGGCGCTCAACTTTGGTATCCGTGGGTTAAACCCACGCCTGGCAACCCGCTCCACCGTGTTGATGGACGGCATTCCCGTGCCCTTCGCCCCGTACGGCCAACCGCAGTTGTCGTTTGCCCCCATCAGCATGGGCAACATGGACGCCGTCGACGTGGTTCGCGGTGGCGGTGCCGTGCGGTATGGCCCGCAAAACGTCGGCGGCATCGTCAACTTCGTAACCCGCGCCATTCCCGACGAACCGACTGTAAAAGTCGGCCTGCAAACCGAAACCAGCCCATCGTCCACCCAGGATGGCTTCAAGAAAACCGCCAACCTGCTGGCCGGCGGCACCGCCGACAACGGCCTCGGCGGCGCCCTGCTGTACTCCGGCGTGCGCGGCGGCGACTGGCGCCAGCATAGCGACACACGCATCGACGACCTGATCCTCAAGGGCAACTATCAGATCGACGAAGCCAACAGCCTGCACGCCATGGCCCAATACTACGATGGCGAGGCCGATATGCCCGGCGGCCTGAGCACCGCGGCCTACAAGGCTGACCCGTATCAGTCGACCCGCCCGAACGACAAGTTCTGGGGCCGTCGCACCCTGGTCAACTTTGGCTATCGCTACCAGGAAGATCGCCGTGAATTCACCGTCAACAGCTTCTTCACCAAGACCCTGCGCAGCGGCTATCTGGACCAGGGCAGCTTCCTCTCGCTGTCACCGCGGGAATATTGGGTGCGCGGGATCGAAACCCGCATAGCCCAGGGCTTTGATCTGGGCAACAGCAGCCACGAAGTGGGCGCAGGTTATCGTTATATCAACGAAGCCGGCCATGAGTTGCGCTACCGCACGCCGATTGCCGCCAATGAACTGCCCACCACCAACAGCCGCAATGACCGCGACACCCGTGGTGCCACCGAAGCCCATGCATTCTTTATCGACGACAAGATCGACATCGGCAAATGGACCTTCACTCCCGGCATTCGCTACGAAATGATTGAACAACAGCAAACCAACTTGCTGACCAACGTCAAATACAAGGGCGACTACAACACTCCGCTTCCAGCCCTGAACGTGATGTACCACGTGACCGACAGCTGGAATCTGTATGCCAATACCGAAGGCTCCTTCGGCAGCGTGCAGTACAGCCAGATGCCCAATCGCGTTACCGGCGGCGAGGTAAAACCGGAAAAAGCGCGCACCTGGGAAATTGGCACTCGCTACGACAATGGCAACCTGCGCGCGGAGATCGGCGCATTTCTGATCAACTTCAACAACCAGTACGACAGCAACCAAACCACCGACACGGTGATCGCACGGGGCAAGACCCGTCATCAGGGCATCGAGGCCAGCGTCAACTACGCGCTGGATGGCCTGAGCCCGGTACTGGCGGGGTTCGACGTATACGCCACCTATGCCTATGTTGACGCGACCATCCGCGAAGACGGGCCGAACAAAGGCAATCGTGTGCCGTTCTCCTCGAAAAACAAAGGCAGCATCGGCGTCGGCTATACCGAGGGGCCGTGGAAAGCCAACCTGGACAGCACCTTCCAAAGCAACCAGTTCGCCGACAACGCTAATACCCGCGCCGAAAGCGCTGACGGCAGCACCGGTTTGATCCCAGGCTATATGGTCTTCAACAGCCGTGTGGGCTATGATTTTGGCCACCAGCTGTCCGACCTTAACGTGGCTGTGGGAGTCAAAAATATCCTCAACCACGAGTACTACACCCGCTCGTTTGACGACAACAACAAGGGCAAATACGTGGGCGAGCCACGCACGCTCTATGTACAAACCTCTGTCGCATTTTGATTTAAATTGGCTAAAGCCCGCACACGCGGGCTTTTCCTACAGGCAAAGACTGACACCGGTCACGACTTGAAAGACTTCCTGAAAATAGTGCTTGAAATATTTGCTCATCGGCCCAAACACTGTAACTGAGCGATGACGATGAACCTTTGTACACCCAAGGCCGTCAGACCTCACACGAGCACGCTTATATAAGGGAAGAACTATGCTTACTCACGTCTTTTCCGATAAACACATCGACAGTGACAAACGCACCCAGGACTGGGTCACCGCTACTGTTGAAGTCACGCTCGAACGCCATTTGGAAGATCTGACCCGGGTCGAGGTCCATCTCAGTGATGAAAATGGCGGCAAGTCCGGTCCCAAGGACAAACGCTGCAAAATGGAGGCTCGACCTAAAGGACACCAGCCAATTCTCGTATCCCACGACGCTGATTCACTGACCCAGGCTGTGGAGGGTGCTGCTCAAAAACTGGAGCACGCTCTGGAGCACCTGTTCGGCAAGCTGCGTGGCAAACGTACAGTGACCCTCGCCCCGGAAGGGTTTGAGGCAAAAGAGCCAAAGCAGACCGCTGATGACTTGCTTGAAGAAGAGTTCCTGGAGAAAGAAAAGGAACTCGACAAGATCAGCTGATTGAACGTCAGTGAGGCACAAAAAAGGGCGGGCTTACCTTGGTAAGCCCGCCCTTTTTCATATGTAAAATCGACTTACAATTCCCCCTTCTCCACTTCCGGATGCTCGCCGGAACCGGCACCGGTCTTGCGATGAGGGTTCTCGATCTTCACCGACGGGAACTGCGAAGACGCATAGCGCACCACCAGAATGGCGAAGGCCAGCAACAGGATCGCCCCGGTCAGGTACACCACTCCCATGTCTGGCGGGTTGTGATGGGACACATTGGAAATCAGCAAGCGGGTCAGCGCCGTGATCGCCACATAAATCAGGAAGCGTACGGGCATGTGGTTGGTCTTGAAATAAATCCCGACCATTGCCCCCAGCTCGAGGTAGATAAACAGCAGCAGGATGTCATCAATCGTGATGTTGCCCTTCTCCACCATTCCCAGGAATTCCATCACCGCCGCCCAGGCAGTGACCGCGCCAATGGCAAACAATGCCAGGTAATGGAAGGTTTCGACGAACAGGTTGCCCATCGACTCGGCCAGTTCATGAACCTGGCGACGTAGCTTCTCAGCTTTGTTAACTCTCACGATGCAGCTCCTTGAATCGACTCGAACGGATCATCCGCGATGCACATGACGCTTTTAACATGCAGAAAAAAGGCCATGTGGCAGCCTGATGCTGCTCACTTAAGATGATGGCGGGCGGCAATTAGACACGTCGGGCACCCGCTGCGCCTATCAATTACAGCTAGAGTGAAAAAGCCGCTATTCAAATCCCGATGATTGGCTTATCCTTTTAGCTGTATATAAATACAGTAATCGCTAGATAATTTACGTGAAGGCATATGAGGTGGTAAATGGCCGTCGAAGTGGTATACCGCAGCAGCCGAGATCTGGAGCGTTTGTACATCGTTTTGCGGACTAGCGGACTGCCTAGATAGGCCATTGGTCGGGGTAGCTGCATCTAAAACTGTCGTAGTATCAGCAGCTTAAGTATCCAGATGGAGAAATATTGTCCTTCGAAACCAATTATCCTGCCTAGTTTTCGCTTTTGCCACCCTGCCTAGTTAGCTCGTAGGGCTTTAGCGCAACAGTTCGCAAGATTCATCGGCCAGCATTTGATTTGAACAAATGCTTTCTCATACACGCTGGACAGACAGACGACGAGGCCAAAATGGCAGTTGAGACTCTTTATCGCAGTACCCGAGACCTGGAGACTACTTTTGTGGATCGCAAACTCGCTGATGCGCATGATCAAATGCTTGAGCTGGCGGAGCTGCTGACGGACACACTGATGAAGCATGTACCGGGGCTATCTGAGAAACACGCAGAGGATGTGAGCATCTACATGGCTAAAAATCGCTCAGTGTTTGCAGCAGCTTTCAAAAACAATGTGGGCGCTTTGAGCGAGCTTTCTGAAGCCACTGGTACTGAAGGATGAAATAGGTCAGAGCCTTCGAACGTGATTGACCGTTTAGTAAGCGTTTGGAGCTTATGCAAACTAAGCTCCAGCGTAATGGGAATGTTTGGAATATTTTTAAAATTACAACCCCCTCGGGAGTGTTTGGTCGCTTATCGCTTCAGCCAATAACGGTCGACTGTGGCGCGACTGACACCCAGTCTACGAACGATCTCCATTTTTGCTAATCCTTCGGTTTGCAAAGTCTGGATGGCCAAACGATTATCTTCTGCCCGCTTTCCACGTACCCCGCGGCTCGCACCATGATTGATAACACTACTCAGCAGGCCAGCTCCGACAAGTCGGTTTAAATCACGTTCTTGCTGATGCCGATAGGCTTCAAGGTCGATACCAACCATGCGCGCCTCCACAGCCATAAGCACAAGGCTGAGGGAGATGCCTAGGCATTCGCATAAAGAATAGAGTTTGAGAACAGAAATGGCCAGGCGTCCTTGTTCGACCTTGGCAAGATGATCTCGATTTAGGACTTGTGCACAGCCCTCTCGACTGAGCCCAGCAGCAACCCGGACTTCCCTTATGACCTGCCCCAAAGCCTCCAAATAATCCATCTCTCTTCCGTGTACTCACAAAAGAGAGAATAAAGCCATGCTTTGACGCATCACATCGTGGGGGTATAAAATGCATATATAGCGCGTAAGCTTGGAATCCTCATCCTTCCAGGAACGTTCTACAAATCCTCAAACACTCACAACGCAGTCGAGATGAGTCCTGCGATACCGAATATTTTTCCACTGTGAGTGTACGAGCGGCACGGACTGAATCGGGAATGGGTTGGCAATTGATATACATACTTGACCCTGCAGAACGTAAAGTTTTCACTAGGACACACTGTGAACTAGAGGGGGTGGGATTTCTTATCACCATTACCTCAGCCCAGACAGAGATGAGTGATCGCGCTGCGATGGTCAGCTGTGCGTATGAACTTCAGTACTATATGAATGCTGCTCCTGACGTTGTCATCAGTCACGTGCAGATGCTGTGCCCACCAGCCCTGACCCGTTCCGGCAGATGGAGTTTGGAGGACCTGGACCAAATTATTTGCTTCCAAGGCATAGCAACTCAAGAAAGTGCTGTTGTATATCGCACCTCTCGCGGTGTTTACAAAATGGGAGAGCTGGACCTTCGCAAAAAAAAGACATCACAGGTGTGGTTCTCGAAAAAGCGCTTGGAAAATCACCGCCCTAGGATATCAGTGCCGGCTCCCAAATCAGCCAGTCACCAGATGTACGCTCCCCTCTACCTGAGGCGCAAGTCGACGATCAGACCCAAGTTCGCTTAAGTCTCGTGGCTCCTTACCGAGGAGCTTTCTGATGTCAGATTTCAAACGTGCCGCCGAAGCTCTGTCGGATGCCCGCGAAATTGTCGTATGTTGGCGCCGATTGAAAACTGACCCAATGGGTCAGTTTTCGGTCAGCGGCAACAGATTAGGTTGGATTTTACTTTCCTGGAGGCGCCTATTGTCTAGTCGCGGACTCGACAGTGGTTGTTATGGCGGCCTCCTCCCGCCAGTCAAAGTTTGTTGTTAGAAGAGGATTTTCTCCTACTTTGGTTAACGCTTTATGTGGTATCCACGATAGCAAAAGGGTCAAAATAAGGCCCAAGGATGGGCTGATGTTAGACACTTTTTTGTTTGAAAAAGGATTGGTTATCTGGTTCGCACCGCACGCCACTGGTCTTCCTCTAGATGATTCGCAGATGCAGTGACATCGGGTATGCGGAAGAAGGCCCCCGATAGGTAGAGCACCTAATTATAAAGCTCAGCAGCTTAGCGTATGTTTAGGATGTCAATGTTTTATTATTAACAGAAGCCATTTATCATTCTGGAAATATCGATATTCAGGATATTCGAATTTCTTGACTTCGGATATGCCTAAGAGTGAATCTTCATTCGCTGTTATCCGTAAACAGGCTGAACAGGCGAAAAACTATAAGGATTTTGTCTTTGGGTAATTAGTCGGAATAGGCGGCAATTTAATATCAATGACTAATTTTCGAAAACGCTCTATTGACGAGTTTGATATTATAAGCAAGGCTTTTGAGAGGCTGGTAAACAACGTGCCCCGTAATCATAAAAATTTAGAAATGCAGCGCAAAGCCAAGGTAGAATTCACGTTGTCCGCCGTAGACGACGAGACTGGTAGGTCTCGATCCCTCATAGCTCGATCAAATACTAAATATTATTAAGTGAGGGATATAGTTTTAAAAAATGGAAAAAGAAAATTGCCTCAACGTGGTGAGGCTGCCAAAAAAATTGAAGAGATAAAACAAGAAAACATTGATCTTAAGAAGCGCTTTGAGTTAGCACTTGAGTCTCACGCCCAGATGCTGTTCGAGAGAACAAGAGCTGAGCGGGAGGCCGGGAAGTGGCTGAAGGCTTACAGGTCTTTACAAGACCAACAACAAGGCGGCAGTAAGATTTTCTCTGCAGTATTCGACAAGTAATTGCCCTATGGCGGCGCCATTTCGATGATGTCAATCTCAAAGTAGTAAATCTGCGGAGCGCCACTTGGGAGCATGAATTTGGCGACATATTAAAATTTAAGGCTTTCCTGACTGCTCTGCTAAAAACACCCTCCTGAACGAACACTTTTAATAGTCTGAATTTGAGCGCTTTATATTGCTACCAAAGATTTTGAACGGGGCATTATTTGAAGGCATCAAATATTATTCGCACGTTCATTATTTTTAATAATGTAAATCTAGCGTTTTTCTAGAACATATCCCACGCCTCTAAGTGTGTGAATTAACTTACTCTCAAAAGGGTCGTCCATCTTGGCTCTAAGTCTTCTTATGGAAACCTCAACGACATTAGTGTCGCAGTCAAAATTCATATCCCACACTTGGGATATGATTTGTGTGCGGCTCAGAACAATGCCCGTATTCCGCATTAGATAGTGCAGCAGAGCAAACTCCTTTGTTGTTAAGTCTATACGCTGACCATCTCTGAACGCTCTGTGGCGGCTTTGATCCAACTCAAGGTCAGCTACGCGAATGATTTCTACAGATGCAGCACTATCCGACCTACGCATCAATGCGCGAACTCGAGCAAGCAATTCGGGGAATTCGAAGGGTTTAATTAGGTAGTCATCAGCTCCATTCTCCAAACCTCTGACTTTATCGATTAGTCGGCTGCGGGCAGTGAGCATCATAATACGCGAAGAGCAATCTTTCCGTCGTAATAGTTCTAGAACTTGCCAGCCATCCATCTCTGGAAGATTGATATCTAGAATAATGAGTTCGTACATGTGCTGCTTGGCCAGAAATAGCCCGTCAGAGCCGGTATGTACGCAATCCACTACATATCCGCACTCAGTGAGGCCCTGGCGTACATATTCAGCAGTTTTTACTTCATCCTCAATTACCAGAATTCGCATTGGATTTTGTCTCGATATTACTCAGCAGTTTTAACCACGCAAGTGCGCAGTCATCATTGGGGGGAATGGTAAATCAAAACTAACTGTCCGTGGCTTAAATAACGGACTTGTAATTGTTAAGCAATACGCTTGATAACCTCGCAGTTTAATGTGTCGCCATCTGGGTTTGTCAATTGCGGACCCTCCCCCATTAGGTGAATTTACCTTATGAAATATTGGGTTGTTCTATTTGTCGTGGTCGCTCTGTTCCGTTCAGATGATGGGGTCGACTCTCACGTTGAGGACGTGGGCCACTGGTGCAGCCATGAACTCCATCGGGATGCCATGCACATCCTTGAACAGGTATTGGAATTTTAGTAAAAAAAAACGCCCCGAAGGGCGTAAAATATTCACCTTTTACCAAAGGAGCATTTAAGCAACTCAAGGTGAATTCGTTGAACTAGCGATTTGCTTTTCAGAAGTTTCGGCTGGAGGAGTAGCAGAGCAACGCAATAGCTTATAGTACCGAAAGTGGGTATTCAACGATCAGGCGCACTTCATCCAAATCCGATTCGAAAGCAGTTGCTCGTGTATTTGCTTGGCGCAATCTCAAAGAAAGGTCTTTGGCAGCTCCTGTTTGCACTACGTATTTAACCTCAATGTCACGCTCCCAACGTTTTTGATTGGTGAGCGGATTGCCATTGTCATCGGTACGCATGTAAAACTGATTGGCATTAGAGTAGTCCGCGCCAGAGCCTTTGGCATAGCGAGTCATGAACGAAAGGCCTGGAATACCGTAGTCGGTCATGTTTAGGTCGTAGCGCAGCATCCAAGAGCGTTCTTTTGGCGAGTTGAAATCGCTGTACTGAATTGAGTTGTCGACGAATATCGAGTCTGATTGACGTAAATAGTCGAAATCGTCATCGCCATTGTTACGCTGATGCGACAGTGCGAGGGTGTGTGCACCATACCTGACGCCGAGCTTGGCGCTCCAGATATTATTATCGAACTCACCCAAACGCTTCTTGCCTTCGTCAACAGCTTTATAGTAATTAAAGCCGCTGATCAGGGTCAAATCATTGCTAAGCGGGTAGGAGACGCTTGTCCCGGCGTAGTATTGATTCCATACATCTTTTAGCTGGCTGGCATAGAGACTTACAGTAACACTGTCGTTGACCTTGTAATCGCCGCCACCGTAACCGATCCAAGGCGAGTTGACTGGGCCGCCATAGAAGGTCACGAAGTTATCGTTCAGGTCGCTGGATACTGGTTGGCTCATCGCGTGTAGTCTGCCACCCTGCAGGGTGAGGCCTTGCATGCTGGTGTTTTCAACCGTTACACCGCGGAAGCTTTCTGGCAGTAGACGTGCGTCTCCTGATGCAACGACTGGTGTCGCTGGGAAGACATCACCCAATTTCACTACGGTATCGAACAGGCGGACTTTGGCAGCCCCCCCAACCTTCGTGTATTCATCACGGGCCTGGCCCTTTCCATCAACTGGCAACACATCGAAGGAGCTTCGGCCGCCGTTACGGCCATCGCCTGTATCGAGCTTGAGGCCGATCATAGCGAAGGCATCTAAACCAAAGCCGACGGTGCCTTGGGTGAAGCCCGAGTTGAATTTAGAAATTATCGCATGCGCCCAAGCTTCAGAATATCCGTTGGTGTTTCCCTTGCCGCTATTGAACGTTGGCGCAGAAGAGCTGCGATTATCACGATTGAAATAGAAGTTTCGGTTTAAAACAGTGAGGCTGCTACCGTCAATAAAACCTTCTGATGACTTATCTTCCGCGTTTGCTATAGCTGTATAGCTTATGGAAAAAGCAGAAGCTGCCAACACACACAACGGTACTTTAATTTTCATTTGATGCCCCTTTGATTACGGCAGCTTTTATTTTGATTTACCGACACGGCTATATTTTTTTTGTGGCCCGGCCGGGCACCTGCGTAGGACCTGACATGATAGTTGCAGATCAAAGATAACGGATTGGTGATAGAAAAATTACAATTTGGTAATCTAATTGTTATCTGTCGTATTTAAGGACGTTTTGTAGCTGCGGACTGATTTACTCAATAGCTTGTCCCGCGCGCAACTGGGCGGGAAATTTTAATGTCGAACGTACTTTCTAACGAAATTGTAATTTTACAGCCACCCCACTGATAGCGATCGCTGATTAGAGTGCCATCACCTGATCCAGTGGAGCTTGGCGGCTGTAAATACGTTCTCGCCAAGCTTTATCAAAGTTTGTGCACGAGGACCATAAAGTGCCCTGGTATAATCACAACGTTTTATCTAAAACCTCTGTCTTTGTCTTTCCCTTGAGAGCCATTGCATTCTGTACGCTCCTTTCAGGAGCGATCGTGCCAGCCGCATTTGCTCAGAGTATTAGCCTGGCCGAAGCGCTTTCCACTGCAATGGATGCTAACCCCGATCTTGCAGCTGCGCGTCAGGAAATCGGCATCTCGGAAGGAGTTCGCAAGCAAGCGGGACTCATCCCTAATCCTGAAATTTCGTATGACGTGGAAGACACCCGTCGTAATACAAGCACGACCACAGTCACCCTTAGTCAGCCTTTAGAGTTGGGTGGCAAACGAAGTGCTCGTATCGAAGTTGCCACCTACGGTCAAACCGTCGCGCAGCTAGAGCTGGACCGACGAGTCAATAGTCTTCGTGCGGATGTTGTCCAGTTTTTCTACGCCGCCTTAAGGGCTCAGACAGGCTTGAACCTGGCAAAACAATCTTTGGAGCTCACCGAACGCGGTCTGCGCATAGTCGATGGTCGGGTGCGCGCCGGTAAGTCCTCACCGGTGGAGGCTACGCGCGCCCAGGTGCAGTTGGCTGAAGCCAAGTTACAGGTAAGGCGCGCTGAAACAGCGAAGTCAACGGCTTACCAGCAATTGGCCCAGGTAATAGGCAGCTCGGCTACTGCATTTGATCGTCTGGACTCGCCAAACCTATCTCCCGGCATTCCGCCGCAGGCCGCAGAATTATTGGCGAAGCTTGATCAAACTGCAGAGATGCGACAGGCGCTTGCTCAAATAGACAAGAGCGATGCCTCACTCGGGTCGGAAAAGGCCCAACGTATCCCGAATCTCACTGTGAGTGTGGGTAGCCAATATGACCGGTCTGTTCGCGAGCGGGTCAACCTCGTGGGGCTGTCGATGCCTTTGCCGCTCTTTGATCGTAATCAGGGCAACATTCTTTCCGCTTCTCGCCGCGCAGATCAGGCCCGAGACCAACGAAACGCTGTAGAGCTAAGGCTACGCTCCGAAACCCAAACCGCAGTTAACCAGTGGGCTACCGCCATGCAAGAGGTCGAGTCTTACGACAAGACGATTCTGCCTTCAGCTCAACTGGCCGTGGATACCGCAACGCGTGGATTTGAGATGGGCAAATTCGGCTTCATCGAAGTGCTGGATGCGCAGCGCACCTTGATAGTCGCTCGTGGCCAGTACCTCGACTCGTTGGCGGCTGCAACCAATGCGCGTGCGCAGGTGGAAAGGGTTTATGGCGACGTCGGATCGAATGCCAGTTTTCGCTGAACGCCTAGACATTTTCCTCGGTACGCGTCTTTGAATAAGCCGCTACCTACGATCAGCAGGAGTAACAATGGACAACAAACGTAAGATCGCACTGGCGGTAGCCGCTGTGGCAGCCCTTGGATTTGGCAGCTTCGCCTGGAACTCTAGTTCTGAGCAGCCGCCAGCCAGTAATGCCGAACACGGCGCTGAGGACGGCCATGAGCATAAGAAGATTGCCGCAGCACCCGCTGAAGAGGGGGGGGATGATGGCCACGGTGAGGAGGGCCACAGCGACAGCGAAAAGGGAGAGGAGGAAGAAGGCAAGATGACGCTTAGCGCTGAGCAGATCAAGGCTGCCGGTGTCGTCCTCGAAGCTGCGGCTCCCCGAGAACTTAGCACTGTCGTGACTTTTCCTGGCGAGATACGGTTTGACGAGGACCATACAGCGCATGTCGTGCCTCGCGTACCTGGCGTTGTAGAAAGCGTTCAGGCCAACCTCGGAGAGTCGGTTAAGAAGGGGCAAGTCCTTGCGGTGATTGCGAGTCAACAGATCTCCGATCTACGCAGTGAGCAACAAGCCGCTCAACGACGTGTAGAACTGGCACGTTTGACCTTTGACCGCGAGAAACAGTTGTGGCAGGACAAAATCTCCGCCGAACAGGATTACCTCCAGGCTCGTCAAGGGTTGCAAGAGGCAGATATATCCTTGGCCAATGCTAAGCAAAAGGTCGGAGCTATCGGGGCATCGGTCAATTCTGCCGGCGGTAACCGCTACGAGCTTCGCGCGCCCTTCGACGCAGTTGTCGTGGAGAAGCACCTGACCGTCGGTGAGGTTGTCAGCGAGGCAACCAACGCTTTCATTCTTTCAGACCTCAATCAGGTGTGGGCAACCTTCGCAGTTCCTCCGGGCGATTTGGGGAAGGTTGTGACAGGCCGTGCGGTAAAGGTTTCTTCGCCTGACATGAAGGCTGAGGTGGACGGCAAGGTTGGTTATGTAGGCAGCCTCCTGGGTGAGCAGAACCGTGCAGCGACCGTTCGCGTCACGCTGACCAATCCTAATGGAGCCTGGCGACCAGGCCTTTTCGTAAGCATCGCGGTCACTTCACAGACTGATCGGGTGGCCGTAGCCGTTCCAGAATCCGCAGTGCAGACCGTTGAGGAAAAGCCTGCGGTATTCGTCAGGACCACTGAGGGATTTGACACTCGCACGGTAACGCTTGGTCGCCGTGCAGGTGGCTATGTGGAAATAACCGAAGGCCTCCAATCCGGCGCCCAAGTGGCAGCCAGTGGCAGCTTCACGCTCAAGTCCGAGCTCGGCAAGGCTAGTGCCGAGCACAGTCACTGATGCGAACTGACAGGATCATTCCACATGTTTGAACGTCTCATAAGATTCGCCATTGAGCAGCGCATCGTTGTAATGATAGCCGTGCTGATCATGGCCGGTATCGGTGTCTACAGCTATCAAAAGCTGCCTATTGATGCAGTACCAGATATTACCAACGTACAGGTTCAGGTCAACACTGCTGCTCCTGGTTACTCTCCGTTGGAAACCGAACAGCGAATTACCTTTCCAGTTGAAACGGCAATGGCTGGCTTGCCGGGCCTTCAGCAGACTCGTTCCCTTTCTCGCTCTGGACTATCTCAGGTCACCGTCATTTTTGAAGACGGCACCGACATCTTCTTCGCTAGGCAACAGGTCAACGAGCGACTGCAGGTAGCGAAGGAGCAGTTGCCGGATGGCGTAGACGCAGTGATGGGGCCTGTATCAACGGGTCTCGGCGAGATCTTCCTGTGGACTGTCGAGACTGAGAAAGGCGCTGTCAAAGAGGATGGTACGGCCTATACACCAACTGATTTGCGCGTGATCCAGGATTGGATAATCAAGCCACAATTGCGCAACGTCCGGGGTGTGGCCGAGATCAACACCATTGGTGGCTATGCCAAGCAGTACCTGATTGCTCCGGATCCGAAACGTCTGGCCACTTACAAGCTGACTCTTAATGATCTGGTCGCTGCGTTGGAAAGCAACAACGCCAACGTTGGCGCCGGTTACGTCGAGCGCAGCGGTGAGCAGTTGCTCATCCGCGCACCCGGCCAGGTAGGCAGTATCGAAGATATCGCCAATATTGTGATTACCAGTGTCGATGGCGTGCCGATTCGAGTCAGCAATGTCGCTGAAGTCAGCATCGGGAAAGAGCTGCGCTCTGGAGCTGCTACTGAGAACGGTCGAGAGGTTGTATTGGGTACGGTGTTCATGCTGATCGGCGAAAACAGCCGGACAGTATCTCAAGCTGTTGCAGCCAAACTGGCTGACATTAACCGTACCCTACCCAAGGGCGTTGTTGCCGTTACCGTCTACGACCGTACCAATTTGGTTGAAAAAGCCATATCGACAGTGAAGAGGAACCTGATTGAAGGGGCGATTCTTGTAATCGTTATCTTGTTCCTGTTCCTCGGTAACATCCGTGCGGCACTGATCACTGCCATGGTGATCCCGTTGTCCATGTTGTTCACGTTTACAGGCATGTTCAACAACAAGGTCAGTGCCAACTTGATGAGCCTTGGCGCACTCGACTTTGGCATCATTGTTGATGGGGCGGTAGTGATTGTCGAGAACGCAATCAGGCGGCTGGCTCATGCACAAAACAAGCATGGGCGGATGCTCACCAAAGCCGAGCGCTTTCACGAGGTTTTTGCAGCTGCACGGGAAGCTCGCCGCCCCTTGATCTTCGGTCAGCTGATTATCATGGTTGTGTATTTGCCGATCTTTGCACTCACCGGTGTCGAAGGAAAAATGTTCCACCCCATGGCATTTACCGTGGTGATGGCACTTGTCGGCGCGATGATTCTCTCCGTAACCTTTGTTCCTGCGGCAATTGCCATGTTCGTCACAGGCAAGGTCAAGGAAGAAGAGGGGATGGTGATGCGTATTGCACGGCAGCGTTACGCTCCCGTTCTGCAGTGGGTGCTTAAGCATAGAAGCATCGCATTTTCCGCCGCCCTAGCCTTGGTCGTTCTAAGTGGTGTGCTCGCGAGCCGAATGGGCAGTGAGTTCATTCCGAGTCTGAGTGAAGGGGATTTTGCGCTGCAGGCTTTACGAGTACCGGGGACTAGCTTGACTCAGTCCGTAGACATGCAGCAGCGCTTGGAAAAAGCCGTCATTGAGCAGGTGCCTGAGGTCGAGCGAATGTTTGCCCGTACCGGCACAGCGGAAATTGCTTCCGATCCAATGCCGCCGAATATCTCAGACGCTTACGTGATGCTGAAGCCGAAAGACCAGTGGCCAGATCCCAATCGATCGCGTGAAGAGCTAATTGCTGAAGTTCAGAAAGCTGCAGCAAGTGTGCCTGGCAGCAACTATGAGTTGTCCCAACCTATTCAACTGCGCTTCAACGAACTCATTTCGGGTGTCCGCAGTGACGTGGCCGTCAAGGTGTTCGGCGATGACATGGACGTTCTAAATCGAACAGCAGCGAAGATAGCCACTGCATTAAAGGGTGTCCAGGGGTCTTCGGAGGTGAAGGTAGAGCAGACTACAGGCCTGCCTGTACTTACCATCAATATTGATCGGGAGAAGGCAGCACGTTACAGCCTGAACATCGGCGCAGTGCAAGATGCGATTGCAATCGCAGTAGGTGGTCGTCAGGCCGGCACGCTTTATGAGGGCGATCGCCGCTTCGATATGGTGGTACGTCTATCTGAAACACTGCGTACAGATGTAGCGGGGTTGTCCGGCTTGCTGATTCCCGTGCCGCCGAATGCGGCACAAGGGGCGAATCAAATCGGCTTCATTCCGCTGTCCCAAGTGGCTAGCCTGGATCTGCAGCTAGGTCCGAACCAGATAAGCCGAGAGAACGGTAAGCGTGTTGTTGTGGTCAGCGCAAACGTTCGGGGGCGTGACCTGGGTTCGTTTGTTGAAGAAGCGAGCAGTGCTCTGGCAACCGGCGTGGAGATTCCCGCTGGCTACTGGACCACGTGGGGTGGTCAGTTCGAGCAACTGCAGTCAGCAGCCAAACGTCTGCAGGTAGTTGTTCCGGTAGCTTTGCTGTTGGTCATGACGTTGTTGTTCTTGATGTTCAACAACCTCAAGGATGGCATGCTGGTCTTCACCGGGATCCCATTCGCACTCACGGGTGGCGTAGTCGCGCTTTGGCTGCGGGATATCCCGCTGTCGATCTCGGCAGGGGTCGGATTCATTGCGCTTTCCGGTGTAGCTGTGTTGAACGGTTTGGTAATGATTTCCTTTATCCGCGGACTACGTGAGGAAGGGCGTACCCTACGTCACGCAGTTGATGAAGGCGCATTGACTCGATTACGGCCAGTGCTGATGACTGCCCTTGTTGCATCCCTGGGATTCATACCTATGGCACTGGCAACCGGTACCGGTGCAGAGGTTCAGCGGCCGCTGGCTACAGTGGTGATCGGCGGTATCTTGTCCTCCACCGCACTTACCTTGCTGGTGTTGCCTGCTCTGTATCAATGGGCACACCGCAAGGATGATGACGGCGATGAAGCAGAAAGCTGATAGCCGATAAACAAAAGCCCACAACAACAGTTGTGGGCTTTTTCGTTTTTATAGGGTCGATATTTCACCTTTCAAAATTGTAAGTTTTCCGTCATGCCGGTGATGCCTATGAATTGATAAGGTTGCTTCCAGTGACATTGATATCGAGAGAAACTTATGAAAAAGCTTATTGTTGCAGCTGCACTTGTTTTTTGCTCTATGACTTCGCAAGCCACTACTTTTTCCGAGAAGAAGCAGATGGAATACATCCAGGAGCACCAAAGTGCCGTGGCTGCCTACGCGAAAAAAAATAACAAGCCTATGCCAGAGATTGTCGACTATAAATACGGTATGAAGATTGATGTAGAGAAATTCGTACGTCAATCCCAGGACCCTCGTACTTGCCAGATTTATTCACGATTGATGAGCTACGAAGACCCCCAGGGTGAACTCAAGACGATTCGCTATTCTGTATTCTCGCAATGCCCGAATAACAAAAGCTGAATTTTTTGAATGGCTAGGCATTTAATAAGCGCCAGGCAATGCCTGGCGTTTTTTAAGGCGCCTGGAGTGGTACTAGGCAAACATTGTTGCACCGATGGTGCTACTCGCCCTCAAGCCTTAATACGTTATAGCCAATATACTTGGTTGGAACACCTGCATTCAGAACGATCGAGCTCATAACATCTGGTTGACCCTCCTGATGGCTCAGCAATAGTAACTTTCCCTAGGTTAACCTGATCGCAGCTTGCTCAGAGTGAGCTTTTGGTACTTAACCTGTTGAATATTTTGATATTAAGACGGCTAAAATTGGCGAGGCCGAATGATTGGGGCAGTGTATTTCTAAGACTTCGACCTGTGGAGTAAATTGGAAGCTTGTGGTATGTGGGAAAGCCTAGAAGCGTACAATTGTGATTCCCAGTCTCTCTGCACTAAATAATCTCTGCGACAGACAAACTTACTATGTGGTCACCCATTCAACTCGCAGCAGGGTAATGTGGGGTATCTATACTTGTGATATGGATTGTCCGTTTTTTTCAAAATTGTAATTTTCGAGTCATGTTGAAGTTATTCAGCTCTGAAATCACATGTAATTTTCACTTTTTTTTCACTTTGAACTCCTTAAGCTTCGCAGATGGAAAATAAAAACTTGCCTATTGTAGCGTTATTTATTCGTTATCTAGGGGTCGGATCTATTGCAACGGGAGTGCATTACTCTGTTTTCCTTGCACTGGTCGCGAGCGGGTTTGCTGATCCAGTGTTGGCCAGCGTTAGCGGAGGCGTCTTAGGCGCGTTTGTTAGCTATGTTGGTAATAAAAGGCTCTGCTTTATAGCGAAGGGAGATTGTAAGCTTCAACCCATTAGGTTTTTGCTGATTTCGTTGGCGACAAACCTCGGTAATGGAATGGGCATGTGGGTCTTAATTAAAATTGACCTGTCACCGTTTATATCCCAGATATTGGTGACGTTAATCCTAACTGCGCTCGGATTCATCGCACACCGTTTCTGGACATTCAATCATGCAGACATTACATCGGCTTTCCGAACGCCCTGATCCTTTGTTAACCATTGTGGTGCCCTGCTTTCAAGAAGAGCAAACCATTCCCGAATTTCACAAGCGCATCACCCGCGTCGTAAGGTGTTTGCCTGTCTCGTGCGAGATTCTTTATATCGACGACGGAAGCAATGACCGTACTGCAGACTTACTTCGCCACTATCAGGATGGATCTGATGTACGCTGCCTGTTCCTGAGCCGAAACTTCGGCAAAGAGGCTGCGTTAAGTGCAGGCATCGACCACGCGCGCGGTAGCGCATTGATCTTTATTGACGTGGACCTGCAGGACCCGCCTGAACTCATTACGAGCATGGTGCACCACTGGCAGATGGGTTACGACGTTGTGAACATGCAACGCGACTTGCGAACCGGCGATTCCTTGCTAAAGCGCATGAGTGCGCGCAGTTACTACTGGATCATGCAGCGACTGGTGGAGAAAGTTGATCTCCCGGCGGATGTCAGTGACTTCCGTCTGATTGGCCCTGCGCCATTGGCTGCATTGAGAGCGCTAGACGAACGCTCCAGAATTCTTAAGAGCCTGATCGGCTGGGTGGGTTTTCGTACCATAGAGCTACCCTACAATCGCACTTTTCGTCATGCGGGTAATACCAAATGGAACGCCGCTGGGCTGTTCAATCTAGCCATTGAAAGTGTTCTCAGTTTCTCTCGAAAGCCGCTGCGTATATTCAGCCTCATTAGCTTCGGCTTCTTCGTCTCCAGTATCTGTTTCCTGCTCGCAGCGCTCGTGGCAGGCTCCTTCGACATCCATCACTTGCTGCTCGGAATGACTTCATTTATGTGCTTGGGGGTTGCCATGGTGGGCGAGTACTTGGGTGTGACGCTCGCGGAAGTCAAACGCCGACCGCTTTATTTTTTGAAGAGCAATAACAAAGCAACCCCCGTGACTATTCACCCTCCGGTTTCCTCGATCGAGAGTAAGAAATGCTGAACTTGAAAAACGAGCGGATACTTCTGTGGATCCTAATCTCGATTCTGCTTTTACGTCTTCTGGGGCTGGGAGCATATCCCCTGATGGATACGTCCGAAGCACGCTATGCCGAAATGGCACGCAAGATGGTCGAACTGAATGACTGGATTACCCCAATGTTCGATTATGGAGTACCGTTTTGGGGTAAGCCGCCACTGTCTTTCTGGACTCAGGCAGCGAGCATGAAGTTATTCGGTATCAACGAATTCGCTGCCCGATTTCCAGCTTGGCTACTTCACCTAGCAAGCTGCTTTATCATCATTAAGCTCGCGACCCAGGAGATGTCGCGCAGGGCTGGCATTTGGGGAGCCATCATCTTCTCAAGCACAACACTGGGCCTGGTATCCAGTGGTGTTGTACTGACTGACCCTGTTCTGTCGTTCTCTATACTGCTTGCTAGCTATGGTTTTTGGCGTTGGATGAAGTGTGCAGGCAAAGCGGATGCCTATCTGATGTTCTTAGGTCTGGGCTTGGGCTTACTCGCTAAGGGACCACTGACACTGGTGTTGATGGGCATGCCGGCATTCGCCTGGATCGTCATCCACAAAGAATGGAATCGGATGATGATGCTTCCGTGGGTAACCGGGATTATTCTCATGCTCGGTATTTCTGTGCCTTGGTATGTCGCGGCCGAAATAAAGACGCCTGGGTTCATGGAATATTTTTTTGTTGGTGAACACTGGAGCCGATATGTAATTAGTGATTGGGCTGGGGACCTATATGGCAGTGCACATGCCAAGCCATATGGCACCATCTGGATCCAGCTCGGTCTGTCGCTGTTGCCTTGGGCATTTTTCCTGCCTCTAATGATTCGCAGAAGAGCATCGATGCGGCGTTTCGAGGCTTATATGTGGCTCTGGGCATTGGCCACGCCTCTCTTCTTCACGTTCTCTGGCAACATTCTCTGGACCTATCTGCTCCCGGCTCTACCCGCCTGGGCGCTGCTTCTTGCAGGGCGAATCAGTGAAGTCGGCCTTTATACCAGCCGGGCTGCTGCAGCGAGCGCTTTCCTGCTGCCAATTGTGGGCGCAGGTATCATTTACGCTGGAGTACTAGACGAACGCCCTCAAAACCAGCGAGATGTGGTTGACGCCTGGTTCAAAGCACAGTCGGCTCAATCGGGTGCCCTGATCTATCCTGGCCGTCGTTCGTATTCTTCTGAGTTTTATAGTAGGGGAATGTCCGAAAACATCAAAGATCCTGATGAGTGGCCTCGCAACAGCTTTTTCTATCTTTCCAGGCGTTTGCGCGACAGCAATGCTGATCTGCCTACAGGCCTAGGTTGCGTAAGAGTTACCGAAACGAACGCAAGCCTACTGCTTCTTTGTCGATGGGAGAATACTGGGCCAAGATAGTGAAGATTTTGCAGCAGATGGCGTAGCGGGCTCTAATCGAAAATGATCATCCGATGAAGGACATACTCAAAGCGTGACGTTATTTCAGATTTATAAGAACAATAAGTCTTAGAGATGATCTCTGTATCTGAGTAGTTCCGTCTATCACCGCTGGAATAGCTAACACTAAATGTAAGAAAAAGCCAGATATTAATCTGGCTTTTCGTCGATACAAATCGTCATTTTACATCTAACCGCCTATTAGTTGTCGGCTTGCTCCTGACGCTCTTCCTGCTTTTCTTGAGCAACTTTCTGTTTACCTTGCTCCGAGGAGTCAGGGCCCCACAAGCGAGCCTGTTCGGCTCGGAAGTTTTCCTTGAACTGCTTAGTTCGCTCGAAACCATCTTCAGCAAACGCGAAACCTGTAAGCCCAACTAGCAGGCTGCCAATAGAGAAGTATTTTACGAATTTCATTGAAGCCTCGATATTCACTAGGTCTGCCTTGATAGCATCCTTTGTTGGTTACTAGTCTAGGATTACGAAGCTAACGGCAAGATGAGTTAATAATTACAATTTCGTAATTTTACGCTTGGCGAGAAGGTTTAAGTCTTCCAGGCGATAACAAAAGACGATGAAGAGCTGGGGCTTTTATTAATTTTCAATTTTGATATCCGGTGCATTAACACTGGAGGCTTTTCTTGCTTGCCAAGGAGCTAATCATGTTCGTTTTAGAGCCCTGAGTGGCAGAAGTCTTTGATTTTCGCCCATGCATCAAGACTCAATTTACAGCTAAGTGAGCTTTCATTTTACATTAGGGCGCGCGACGCGGTCGCGGGGGAGATCAATTGATTTTTTTCGATGAATTTACGATCTCCGCCGCATATTCCGGGGGAAGGTGCAAGAGAGAAGGTGCGGCCTCATGCCGTCGAGATCGACTTACAGTTCGAAGCATTTCAAATTCTGCAGAGTGTAGCGGGGTCTCTGATCGTTGAGCGCTATGCAAAAGCAACGGTTGCGAATTATTCGGTCTGAAGTTCAGAGACCCGCCGGTTTTCTACGCGCCATGTGAGGATTCTGGCGATAGAGTTTTTTCTCGCATAACGTCAGTGAGTCCTTGAGCACCCACGCGTCGGCTACGTCTCAGGCATTCGCGCCTGCACCTAGAGCGAAGGGGGCCCATCTATAACCGGGCCTTCTTCGTTACACGGAGCTAAGCTGGCTTCATTTCTTGTTGTTTCATTTGAACTTCGGGGAAGTTAAGGTGAAACCAAGTGAAATTCTGATCCGTAACTTCCACGCTTGCCGAACCCTGATGCAAAATCATGATTGACTGAACGATAGCTAAGCCAAGACCGGTGCCACCCTCGCTTCGTGCTCGACTTTTGTCCACCCGGTAAAATCGCTCGAACAAATGCGCGTGGTGTTCCTTGGCGATCCCACGTCCCGGATTGCCAACACTCAATGTAGCGCCGTCAGCACCACGTTGAACCTTCACGTAAACCGTCCGACCACGAGGGCAGTAGCGGATCGCGTTCGAGACCAGGTTCGAGACGGCTCGCTGAATCATTATCTGATTACCATGCACCACGTCTCCACTTCCTGCGATCTGGAGCTGTATCTCACCTTCTTCGGCCGAAATGCTGAACAGATCGCAGACCCGCTGAGTTTCGTCGATTAGAGATACGCTTTCGAACTCTACCATTGACGCTGGGTGGCTGACTTGGGCTAGGAATAGCATGTCGGAAACCATCCGGCTCATGCGATGTAGCTCTTCAGTGCACGACTCTAGGACCTCTCTATACTCAGGGAGGGATCGTTCCCGAGTTAACGCGACCTGAGCTTTACCCATCAGGTTAGACAGTGGTGCCCGCAGTTCGTGAGCAAGGTCGTCAGAGAACTGCGAAAGCTGCTGAACTCCGTCGTCTAAACGCATCAGCATGATGTTAATTCCATCGGCGAGATTCTTAAGTTCTGCCGGCATCCCCTTTGTTGGAAGGCGATGCTCAAGGCTCTCGGTGGAAATCCTTGAGGCGACCTTCAGGAACTTGGTGAGGGGGAGCAGTCCTCTGCGTACAGTCCACCACCCAATTGCCAAGATCAGCATGAGAATAAGAGGCGACACCATTAATGCCCAGGTGAGCAACGCATCAAGAAGGGCATGGTTAGATGACTGGTCCATGGTCATGAATACACTAACTTCGGTTCCATCGCCTAAGCGCATGACTCGTGAGGCGCTCATTAGCGGGCGGCCCGTCGAGTCGCGCCACTCTCGCTGCTCCGCCTGTTCGGTAGGCTGGAATTTGTGCACTTCCATGTTGACTTGCTTCGAGCCTATCGAGAGCAATGGAGTTAGAGTTTGTGTCGATTCGAAGATGCTGACGTAAAGATTGTTATGCCCCATGACCAAGTCAACAAGCTGGTGGGCGTCTGCATTTACACCAGAAATAGCAGTGATTGCGGAAAGGTTGTGAGCCATGCCTGCCATTTTCACTTCGAGGTCGGTTCGGGCGTTTCTCTCAAGAGCTTGGCTCACCATCAGATAACCGAAGGTGGCGAAAAGAAGCAGCAACGCCGCACTCATCAGTCCAACTTTGAATCCCACCTTCACAGCGAGGCTGAAAGGCCTCATGTACGCTCCTCCAACACGTATCCGACGCCTCGAAGTGTGTGTATGAGCTTGGTCTCAAATGGATCATCAATTTTTGAGCGCAATCTCCGGATGGCGACATCAATGACGTTAGTATCGCAGTCAAAATTTACGTCCCAGACCAACGAGATTATTTGCGAACGGGCAAGCGCTTCGCCTGTTCTGCTCATTAGTAGGTGCAGGAGAGCAAATTCCTTTGTGGTGAGATCAATGCGTGTCGCTCCTCGGCATACTCTATGGCGCAAGGAATCCAATTCCAAATCCGCAACTATAAGTGTGCTCTTCTCGACAAGCTCATCGCCACGCCTTTGCAGTGACCGGATGCGAGCAAGCAATTCGGGGAACTCAAAGGGCTTGACGAGATAATCATCTGCACCACCATCCAAGCCCCTAAGCTTGTCATTAATGCGTCCGCGGGCAGTCAGCATGATGATGCGAACCCGGCTAGTTTTTCTGATAGTTTCCAAGAGGTCCCAACCATCGATGCCCGGGAGGTTCACATCTAGGAGTACGAGCGAATAAACAATCGTATTGAACAAGTGAAGAGCATCAACACCATTGTGTACAATGTCTACGACGTACCCGCTTTCGGATAGACCCTGCTGAATATATTCCGCGGTTTTAATCTCGTCTTCCACAACTAGTACGCGCATAACTTATCTCAAGGTGTGAGTAAGGAGGGGGCCGAGCTCTCCCTGATCGTGATTTAAGGCCAGTTTAAAGTTTCTCTGCGTGCTTGGCATGTGGTGATTTCTACCTATATCAATACGCCGTGATCAACTCAGGATGCTCGAATATTAACGCGAAATAGTGGGTTTTGGCGAAAAATTACAAATTTTTAATTTGATCGCAAGGCCACTGAAAGTTGTGGCGATTTAAATTATTGGTGCAGCATAGCTTTGATGAATCAGGTAGTTGAGCACTGCCACGACTGGCGGATGCACCAGACTATTCTGCTCGAGAGCCGCTGGATATTTTTTTGGTCAGTTCCATTGTGATTTGGCATCAATCGATCCGAGTAAAAATTATATTCCTGGTTAACGTGCCAATATTTTAGTTTTGTAACCTTCAGCTGGTGGCATTGTTGCTAACGCAACGTGACAATAAAATAATTTTTAATTGACCTGTCTCTCGACGCTAAGTAATGAGCCAAAATTAATCTAAATTTTTGGTGCTGACGCCTTCAATATTAATCCTACGATTTAATTTTTCTAGGTTGACTAGTGTGGAGGAATTGGAGTGTCCTTATGGAAGTCCGTATTCTCCATTTGAATTGTGCAATGGTGAATGTCGAACGCATGACTTACCGCATTGATTACATCTGCTAGCGCAGCATCTCGATCTACTGAGTCGCGAACTACAACGTGCGACGTCAGTACGTTGCGACCGCTACTTACAGCCCAAACATGTAGATCATGAACGTCTGTGACACCATCGACACGTAGAATCGTCGACTCGATCTCCTTAATGTTGAGGCCGCCAGGAACCCCTTCCATAAGGATTCCCAAACTCTCGCGCATTAGCTGCCAAGTGCGCGGCAGCACCCATACTCCGATCGCTACGGCGACGACCGTATCGATCCAACTCCAACCCGTAAACCGGATTATAAGTGCGGCAATTATCACGCCCAATGACCCAAGCATGTCGCTCCAAACTTCGAGATAGGCTCCCTTGACATTCAGACTTTCATTACTCGCTGAGGAGAGCAAGCGCATCGATATCAGATTTACAACAAGGCCCCCAATAGCGATCCACATCATCGCGCCGGTTGCGATCTCAGAAGGTATTAGGAAGCGTTGATAAGCTTCGTACAAAATGTAAATAGCCACCATGAAGAGCAATAGGGCGTTGAATGTAGATGCTAAAATTTCCAGGCGAGCATAGCCAAAAGTTCGTTTCTGATCTGCTGGCCGCTTGGCTATTTGAAGCGCAATCAACGAAATCATCAGGGCGGCAGTATCTGTAAGCATATGCGACGCGTCGGACAGCAATGCTAAGCTGCCAGTAATCCATGCTCCGATCACTTCAGCAATCATGAAGCTGCCTGTCAAGGCCAGTGCCATGACTAGCTTTTTCTGGTGACCTTCACTTAGCGCTGCAGCGCCATGAGAGTGATTAGATGCCACATACTTCTCCTTCCGTAACGTAGAGGACGCACACTTGCCCTGCTATGGAGCTACGTGTTTCCTAAATATAGCTTAATTAAGTATTCTGTTCGCCGACTTTTAGAAAAAATCATATTTTGGTCAGGTATAGGATAAAATAACGACTTTACGAATGCTGAGTTTTAAGCGCCATGCTAAACGGTGGCTACGTTTCAAGTGGTAGATTGCTACTGATTTTGATCATAAGGCGACTCAGGCGAAATCAAAAGGTCTAGGCGGGATTCTGTCGGGATTGTAATTACGCGGTCATCGTGTCGTTATGAGTGAGTGGCTACACTAAAATTGTCGGAAAACTTTAGGCTCTCACAGAATATTCCTGACTCCCATACGCTACCAGCCAGGATTAGGTATAAATCGCTACGTGCTTTAAATAAAGACTGGGCGTTACGCTGCTATTAAATTCTCAGAGTAAGCGATGGGCACAGTACCGCCCGCGCTATCTAGTTTTTGAAACTGTAATCCAGGGCCTTGGCGATGGCCGAACCCTCAGGCACAAGCTATCTTTGGGAGGTCATCCAGGTATGAAGTGCGTCGGTGATTGGCGTTGCTTTTCCTGCCGTATTCGCTGTCGATCACCCGGTTTCAGCTCACAGACTTCTCGTTCAACTTCGTATAAGGCCGCGATGTAGGGCAGTGCTTTTTCGGCGATCTAGCTCTTGTTGGTCGCATGCAAGTCGAAGAACTTTGCGGGCATAGGCCATGCAGCCGATCTGCGTAACGCCCAGCTCAAAGCCTGCCTTGTAGCCGGCAAAGTCATCGCAGACCAGCTTGCCGTTCCATCCGCCCAAGCAGGCTCGTGCGTGGTAAGCGGTTGGTAACCCACCCAAAGCGAAAACTCTGACGGCAACAATCTAGGCAGGCAGGAGTTCTGACTACTGAGATGCCTGACGGAATGGTAACCGTCCGGCCAAGTCACCTACCGAACTCCAGCATTAAGGGCGATGGTGCCCGCGTATTTTTAAGCGAACGCGATCACCCTTATAGCTAGGATGTCCATGTGCCAACGTAGCTCTTATGCCAACCGTTCAAAGTCCAGGTCGTCCAGAAAGCACAGTGCGGCAAGGTGTGATTGCGGGACGCTTACCGCCGATAAGCGGAAAACCCGAAAATAGTGGTTACGCGGCCATTTTCGGTTAATATTTTCTGAGTGTTTGGCGCACATTTTAAGAAATTCTTGGCGCGGTTAAGAAAATCTAGCCAACGACAGGGAAAAAAATGGGAAATCCAGTGGGTGACACCCATTAGATCAATCCGATGGAGCTACCCACTGGTGCGCCAACAACTGTCCAATTTCACTGGCCCTCTGCGTCGACAACCGCGATAGCCATACGGGTCATGTGCCGTTCATGCGCGCAGACTGAATCAGGCTCATGATTGCCGCAGCCCTTTTTCCGCTACGCAACGACCCTGCGAAGAGCCAGTTTTGCGTCCAAGCGCCATGGCCTAATTTGGTTTTCCGCCCAATTGTTATCTATGGGAACGCTCCCGTCATTGAGTTAGTGCGATAGCGCTGCCCAGCGTTTCAGGCTGTAATCGAGTGCTCTGCTGATGGCCGTAAGCGTTCGGCCAAGTCATCTTCCGAACCTCCACGGCGCTCTCGCATTCAAGCTAATCAAGTGATAAACACCATAAATATCCAATGCCACGGCAAGCAATAGGCGATCAGATGGCGCGATTTTCGATTTATAGCGGATTGATTTTGGTTGGCAACTCGTCGCTGGAGAGTGGAGATCCTCCCATGGGCGTTGCTTTCGGCCAATTCGAGCCAACCACTGGGTATCCTGCTATTCAAAACGAGTGCCGCACAAATCACTTCAACCAGTCCGGTTTGGCCCTTTCAGTAAAAACCGAAGCAGGCTTGGTTATTCCATCTATGGGAGTCGCCATTCTGGATTACGCTGAAGAGCTTCTGCCCGATTGCATCGAGATAAGTATCCTCGGCATTCCCACTGCTTTTTATGAAGAATTTTTTCCTGCCCATGTGATCAAGTACGCGCACCAATTGGCTAGGTGAGCCGCTCCATGGCGAGCAAGATGCGCCGTCTTTAGCAGGAAGGTGTGATCCTTGAGTTATCGGAGACCGCAAAAGCTACTGACTGGAGCAATTGGCAGAGCCTCAAGAGCAGGGTCAGGAACTCAGCATCGGTTGCCTCAGACTAGTCTCGCCCGTATCTGAGAGTAAGGTGTATGGTGGTCACTGGGTCTCCATTTTGAGCATACTCGAGCGAGTAGCGTTCACCATCCGAAAATGCACCTTGGGCACATCCAGGGAACACCAACTCCAGAAATGTGATTACGGCCTCATGGCATCCAATATCTAGCACGTCCTCGACGTTGGACAGATCGTTTTCACTGAGGTTAGTAGGCTTCAAAATAATAATGTCAAAGCTCATTGCTGCTGGCTCCCATCTTGTAATCCATTTGGCATTGGCATTCCCTTTTATATGTCCGGCTATCACGCCTCGCGTAATTAAACCGGCGACCATTTATGCGGCAGCAATTGATCGATTTCACTCGCCCGCTGCATCGGCAGTCGCGTGAGAACGTCTTTCAGATATGCATACGGATCATGACCATTGACCCGCGCAGACTGGATCTAGCTCATGATCGCCGGCGCCCGTTTGCCGCTGCGCAGCGACCCAGCAAACAACCAGTTCGACCGCCCAAGCGCACACGGTCGGATCAAGTTCTCGATTTGGTTGTTGTGATGGTCACAGCGCCATCTTCCAGGTAGCGCGTCAGTGCTACCCAGTGTTTAAGGCTGTAATCCAGGGCCTTGGCCGTAGCTGAGCCCTCGGGCACAAGTTCGCGTTGGTGGCCAGCATCCACTCATGCAGTTTTTCAGCGATGGGCACCGCCGTTTCCTGGCGTAATCGCCAATAGTCTTCGTAGCTCATTTCCTTGGCGTGTCGCTCAACTTCGTACAGCCCGCCAATCGAGTGAAGCGCCTGCTCCGTCAACTGGCTTTTATTCGCGACGTGCAGATCGAAGAACTTGCGCCGCGCGTGGGTACAGCTTGTACGGGGATGAAGGCCGGCAGAGTTGCGGGTGATTGATCCCGGTAAATCGGTAGCCACTTGCGGATCACGTTGGCGTTGATGCCGTGATGGATGGCTACGCTGGAAATCGTCGCTCCGGGTTGCAGGCATTCCTGGACGACTTGGGCTTTAAATAGTTTGGGGTAAGAGCTGCGTTGGCGCATGGAAATCCTGGCGATAAGGGTGATCGCGTCCGCTTAAAAATACGCGAATACCATCGCCCTAAATACTGGAGTTCGGTAGGTGTGTTCGCCATCCGCTTACACGGAATGTGATCTGGTTGCAGGTCAAACCACTACGTCATATTTTCTATCAGGCATATGAACCAAGTGTTTGATGGACGACTACAGACTTGCTCGCGAAGAGATCTCCTTGATCGCCCCGCGAATTGAATTGCCCTTAAGTCTACGTCACTTCAGCCATACACCAACCTGCTGCTCAGTTCCCTCTATAAACACCAAAGCCTCAACCTGACCTGCTTCGATCAAGTCTTGGCGAACGCCTTTTATCATTTCAAGCTGCGCAGCCCTGTCAACCAGTTCAACACGTGCTACCGAAGCCTTCATGGATTGGCGGGCGTCAGATTTTGCTTTGCGAATCGCAGATAGCACGGCACTAACACTCATCAATAAGCTTTCAATAGACGCGTCAGGAGAAGCATTTCCTTGCGGCCAAGACGAATTGTGCACTGAGCCGTAACTCCAGCCTTGCCAGACTTCCTCACACACAAATGGCAGAAATGGTGCGAACAGTCGCTGCTGCACCCTCAGCGCATGCGCAAGAGCATTCCGAGCCGAATGGCCTTCTGGTCGATAGGCCCGACGCTTGACCAATTCGACATAGTCATCGCAAAACCACCAGAAGAACCCTTCGATACGCGACAACGCGACGCTATAGTCGTACGCCTCCAGAGCGAAGGTAGCGTCCTGGACTACGCCGTCCAAGCGTTTAAGCATTGCCTTATCCAGCGGTTGGTCGATATCCGCAGAGTCATCCTTCGCAAAGCCTTGACCCAACCTTGATAGATTGAACAGCTTGACGGCCAAACGGCGGCCGATCTTCATCTGCTGTTCTTCAAAGGCAGTGTCATTGCCCAGCCGCCCTGAGGCTGCCCAGTAGCGCACGCCGTCACTTCCGTACTGGTCGAGCAAGGCTTGAGGGGTTACCACGTTACCCTTGGATTTAGACATTTTCTTACGGTCGGGATCAAGGATCCATCCAGAGAGCGCGACATTGCGCCATGGCACGCAACCGTGCTCAAAATGGCTGCGTACTAGTGTCGAGAATAGCCAGGTCCGGATTATGTCGTGACCTTGAGGCCTGAGATCCATGGGGTATATTTTGGCGAACAATGCGTCGTCATCTCCCCACCCTCCGGCGATTTGAGGCGTCAGCGAGCTGGTGGCCCACGTATCCATGACGTCCTGTTCGCCGACGAAACCATTCGGTTGCCCACGTTGCTCTGGTCGATACCCTGGCGGAGTATCCAGGCTCGGATCAACTGGCAGGCTTTCCTCGCAGGCAATAATAGGAGTGCTGTAATCGGCTTCGCCTTGTGCATCCAGGCCATACCAGAACGGAATCGGCACGCCGAACGTGCGCTGACGACTAATTAACCAATCACCATTCAAACCACTTACCCAATGCTCGTAACGCCTGAGCATGTGCGGCGGATGCCAGTCCAACGTCTGACCAGAGGCAAGCAACACGTCCCGCAGGCTCGCGTCGCGTCCGCCGTTACGCAAGTACCATTGCCGAGTGGCAATGATTTCCAAAGGCTGGTCGCCTTTTTCAAAGAACTTCACAGCGTGTTGAATCGGTCGCGGTTCATCTCGCATAGCGCCGCAGTCGCGCAACATCGGCAGGAGTTGCTTACGAACCTGGGACAAATTACGCCCGGCCAAGCCTGCATAGGCCTGTCGGCTGCGTGGTGTCGTCAACCAGACGGGGGTCTCAAGCAACAGGCGTCCATCTTTTCCCAGTATTGACCGCGTGGGCAACTGCAACTCTCGCCACCAAATCACATCGGTAAGATCGCCAAAGGTGCAGACCATCGCCAAGCCGGTGCCCTTGTCAGGATCACCCAACGGGTGTGCCAGCAGCGGTACGTCCAAGTCAAAAATCGGCGAGCGCACGGATTGTCCGAACACCGCCTGATAACGAACGTCGTCCGGATGAGCCACCAGCGCCACGCATGCCATCAGTAGCTCAGGCCGAGTGGTAGCAACCCTCAATGCGGCGCCATCAGCCGCCTCAAAGCTGAGTACGTGATACGCACCAGCGGCCTCGCGCTCTTCAAGTTCTGCTTGAGCCACGGCTGTCTGGAAAGTTACATCCCAAAGGCATGGAGCTTCCTGGCTATAAAGTTCGCCACGCTGATAGTTACGAAGCAAAGCGCGCTGACTCGCTCGTTGAGAGCGCTCATCAATGGTGGCATATGAAAGGCTCCAATCAACGGACAAGCCCAATTGCACGAAGAGTGCACGGAACGCTTGCTCATCAATGGCTGTCAGTTCGTGGCACAACTCGATGAAGTTGCGCCTACTGATGACGGCAAAGTCACCTCGCTTTAATGGAGTGGGCTCAGGTGGCCTGAAATCAGGCTGATAAGCTGCCAACGAGTCGCAACGTACGCCATAGAAATTCTCGACCCTGCGTTCGGTAGGCAAGCCGTTATCGTCCCAACCCATGGGGTAGAACACAGCCTTACCTCGCATGCGCTGGAATCGAGCGATGATATCTGTGTGGGTATAGCTGAAGACATGACCGACATGCAACGAGCCTGAGGCCGTCGGCGGGGGCGTATCGATGGAGAACACAGCGTCGCGTTGGGCTGTGTGGTCAAAGGCGTACGTGCCTTTGAGCTGCCAACGTTGAGACCAGCGTGTTTCAAGGTTTTCGAGCGAGGGGGTGACAGTTTGATCCTTTAGAACTTCATCACGTTTAACGGTGACATAGCATCCTCCGGTTAATATCAAAGGGCACAACAGTGAGTGCGCACCCAGGTTAAATTTATATTGAATCGCCTTTGGAAAGTAAACCCCCTAATCAACATTTACCCATCGTAGCTCAATGCAACTGACGGCTCGCCCAAGAGGATGCATTCAGATTTACATCACCTGCGTAGACCATTTATGGGGCAGCAGCTCGGCGATGTCACTTGCACGCTGTGTTGGCAGTCCAGCCAGAACGTCTTTCAAGTAAGCATATGGGTCATGCCCGTTGAGCTTCGCCGACTGGATCAGATTCATCAGCACCGACGCGCGCTTGCCGCTACGCAACGATCCGGCGAAGAGCCAATTCTTGCGTCCAAGAGCCCATGGCCGGATCTGTTGCTCGATGTGGTTGTTATCAATAGGAACCGCGCCGTCATCCAGATGACGTGACAATGCTGGCCAGCGTTTCAGGCCGTAATCCAGAGCCTTGGCAATGGCCATGCCATCATGCACAAGCTCGCGCTAGGCGATCATCCGGGCGTGCAGCCTGTCCATCACGGGGACGGCTTTTTCTTGCCGTAGACGTCGGCGTAAATCCGGCTTCAGGTCGCGGATCCCCCTTTCGATTTCGTATAGCAACTGGATGAAGTGCAGTACTTGCTCGGCGAGCTCGCTCTTGTTCGTGGCATGCAGGTCGAAAAACTTGCGCCGGGCATGGGCCATGCAACCGATTACGGTGACGCCCAATGCGAAACTGGCCTTGTAGCCACCAAAATCGTCGCACACCAGTTTGCCTTTCCAGTCTTGCAGGAAGTTGCGCACATGAGGGCGCATGCATATCGTCAGCGAGGGACTGTTTCCTTGGGGTTTTCCAAGTCAATGATAGATGGCTGCCTATGAGCCTTATCAACGTTGAACTATTGTATTTCTTGTTTCAGCTGAGGTCTCTTGAATTCTCGGGGCTGTCTTACCGGTCGATGGTGGCGTCATTGCAGGTCGTCTTTAGTTGAAAGACAAGGCGGGAACAGAGTAAGTGTGTGTCGAGCACATTTTGCCCCAGCTCTTTTGGGATGAGCGGAGGCTCAGCACTCCATCAGCTCGGGTCTTGTCGTCACCTTTTACCTTCTACCATCATAGGATTGAGTATTGCCGCCGCAGTACCCGTTCACGAGAGTTCGATGCTGCACGTAGTATTTAACGCTTTGCTTTTGTTGGCCTATCGCAAAGACGCCTGATCCTGGAACACTGACAAAAAAACCTGAAGCGCTCAGTGCGCTCCAGGATTTTCCGTCCTACTCAAGGCCTATCAGAAGACGTACTGCAGGCGGGTCACGATTGCACTGCCCCCATCATCACCGACAGTGTTCTCGGCATTATCAGTGCGAACATTAATATAGTCGGCACTGACTTTCACGGCATCATTTACATACCAGTTCACGCCGACGGTGTGGCTCTTGGCTTTACGCTCATTCGACAGATCCGCTGCAGTGACTAGGTTACCATCTTCTACTTTGATGTCATCAAAGCGGTAGAAGACCTCCCATGCGCCCAGCTCTTTGCTCTGTGGCTTGACGGTGTCGAATTTAGCACCGTCGAGCTTATAGATGCGAGGCTCGCCAGTCAGGGTGTAGGCCATCTGAGCGTAGTAACCCGAAGCTTTAAGATCGTTTCTGGCTTGCTCGGCCTTCAACTTGCGGCGGAGGTACTCACCTTGCACCGAGAACGGTCCGGTGGCCCAGGCACCTTCAATCCCCCAAACGGAATCGCCGCTCCACAAGCCGTCTTGTGCGGCAGTGCCGCCAAACAGCATCCGATTGCCGTTGGTGCCGGCATCTCCACCTCCGTTGGTATCTACACCGCGGACACCCAAGCGAGAGCGGATCCGTGTATCCACCGCGCTGTCCTTCAGATCGCGATAAGCGTACTGGGCGCCGACGTGCAGGACATTCCCATCGGTGTGCAACGGTGCAAATACACCGCGCACGTTATAGCGTTTGACGCTGTCGCCATTGGTATTATTGTTGGTCTCGCTAAACACGCTACCGGACAGGTAAGCCATGTCAGCAATAGTGCTGGTGGCCTGGATACCCATACCGGCGTTGTCGTTGATCCAATCTGCTATATCGTAGGAGAGGTTCCGCTCCATAGCAGTAGTCCACTTAGAGCTGGTGGCCTTCTCAAGACCGAAATCGGTATAAAAGCGGCCGAAGCGCACCTGGATCGGTTTGAAACCGGTATAAGTCAAGCTCGCTTCGTCGAAGTAACCATCGGAGTCGTTGCCGGTATTACGGGACAGGTCGTAGTTGACCTGATATTTCCAGTCGCGGTACAAGGTTCCGCCGAATTCAAGGTAGGCACGACGGAAGTAAGCTGCGTCTGCTGTCTCACCATTTTTAGTGAAGGCGCCATCAAATCTACCATAGTCGGCCTGCACCCGGCCGCCCAATTTGAAACTGAACTCTTTGTCAGCAGTAGAAACTTCAAGCCCACCCTTAGTCTTGAGAACGATATCCGCTCCGTCAGTAGTTACTGTTCCGGAGAATGCTTGCGAAGAAAATGTGCCGATAATTGCGGCAGTCAAAAGCTTTTCCCGCATGTTCGAAGAACAGATCATTGCTTACCTCTCGTGTGTGAAGTGCTTAGCTGCCGACGAAATACATAGCCCTATGTCGGCATGGGTAAATCTTGCTGAAGTTGGCAGTTAACTAACTACCCTAACAAGATGCCTTTCTTCTAAGCACTTTGACTAGGCCACAAGCAAAAATGACAGAAATATTTCATTTATGTTAACGGGAATGTTTGAGGGGTAACGCGGACTTTATCGAACAAGCCATTCCTTCTTGTCAGAAAAGCTTTTCTTGATCTGCCTTCTAAGTTCTAATACTCTCGTGTCGTATATGAGTTGCATTTTTATAGCGAGATAGGCATCTTTTTCATCTAGGTCCCCCAGGAATCCGGGCATAGGTAGGATATTTTTTTCCAGTCGTCGACTGTAATCGGGCAATACGCCGATGCAGGCTCCTCCTACTATCAGTCCACGCGCCAAGTTGTAGCTCTTGACCCTAGTAATTCCACCCTCGTGCTCAGCCATCACCGACGTCCACCCTGATGAGCCCGATAAAATATCGTCATCCCAAGGAATTACGAGCATGAAGTTACGCAGATCCAGGCCATCTACGGGAAGCGTAACGTTTCGTGAATAGCGGCTGGAGATAAACAGCGCATGTCCAATTCGGCCCAGTCGTTCGAATCGGTAATCGGGATGATGGTCTATCGCCTTGACCTCGTCAGAGCCTAGTAAAGCAATACCTACATCTACATTACTCTCAGAGAGAGTCTGTAAGTTGCACTCTGAATGGATGTCTAACCTAATGTCTGCATTATCTCGTACAAAGGCTACGAGATCGCGGTTGACAATGTCGCTCAAGACTGGCTCGGTGATAGCCATTGAGAGAATAAGCGTTTCCCTAGTCCCCCTCTTAACCAGAGCTTCCCGACCGAATGATTGTGATAGATGATCTCTGAGCTTCTGGCCTGTACGCGTAAGGACAAGCTTGTTGCACTTGTAGACAAACACCGGAGCACCTAGATGCTCCTCCAGCTTCTCCATACGTTTACGGAGCAATACCGCAGGCACATTGAGCCCCCTGGCTGCCTGTTTAAAACTCGCGCACCGGGCTGTTGCAAAAAACTCTAGTGCTAATTGATCAGTAATTGGCAGATCATCCAATATATCAAGGCTGCAAGGAATAGAGCTGCCTGTATATGTTTCATTTTGTGTGACCATACATGATTCCCTCTGTGCAGAGGAGCTTATCTCACTGCTACCAGTCAATGCCTTATTTTTTCAAAATTGTAATCTTCAGGTCATGCCTATGTTATTCGGTTGGGTAAATTACCAAAACGTAATTTTTGGCAATTCGCTTAATACTAATATGCATTGGCCTAGTTATTCGAGTTTTATTGCGAAGCTTATATAGATCCCTGCACTGCGGATTCACATTTGATTCAATGCTTTTCACCTACGATTCCATAACCTTTGTGAATGCAGACATAGAGTCCTACCTGTTAAGCTCTTTCTAATTATTTATCTTAGAAGCGGGTTGGTGGCGGCGATAGTCAATGAAGGCGATGGCAGCAGCGTAACTCTGCGTTTTTTTTGATGGAGCCGCAAGATTGCTGACAGTCATGCATGTTTGTCATCCTGACATATTGGATTCTGCGGCCTGCAGCATTTCAGCTTGGCTCAGGAGGATAGGCCGATTTTATTGAAGTAGGCCGCACTTCAGCCAGCACCGAATTTCAAGATTTGCCCGATTCGCTCAAAGGTAGCGGAGCGCGGCCTGATTTAATTTCTCTGGGTGACAGCTAACCTAGGCTCTAAGCATTTTTGTAATGCGGAATTACTTTATATCCATTGCATGTCTAAATTGTAATTCCGATCATCTACGTGTGAACTCCGGCTCCAGGCTGCGCGGGAGATTTGTTTGGCTGCGACTTCTCCAGCTTCACGCGCCTTTAGCTCAACTTGTTGCTTCAGCTTTTCGAACTTCTGCATTGCTTGCTGATAGGCCTGACCGTAACTATCAACGATCTGAGTCGGGGACACCGCGCTGGCACCGATAGCAGTTCCCAGAACGCTAAGCACTACGTACGTGACCAGAGCAATCGCGCTACCGGCCAATACTGAACCCATTACCTGCTCTTACAGCCAATGAGCTCTACAAGCTCTTTGAACGCTACATGACATCTAAGTCAATTCAGTCATGGAACTCAGTCATAAGAGCCTAATGAGCGGTCGCTGTGGCTAGGCTCTTGTAAAGCTGCGCGAGGAGCTAGGCATTGAGTTGCCAACAGTCGATGTTCAGTGCTAGCGGAGCGGAGATTAGCTGGCGACCTGTGTGTCTCAGGGACATAACGTAGAGCAGTATATGAGCTCAACCCAAATATTCGGGCAGCTGATCATAGCTCATTGCATATTCTAACCTTGGGCTAACGAACTAGAACCCAGGCTGCGACAAGGGCGCAGCAGTGGAGCCAGAACGAAACACGATAAGAAAGTCAACATATAATTCTCTATAAACTGCAGCCTTATTCACGTTAATTACACCTTGACTAATTTATCCTGGCGCTCATCAAATGCCCGAAGGAATATCATCTAGTTTCTGCTGGAGATGCTCAATGGCACGCACTTTAACTTCGCCCTGCTAACGTATATCAGATACTATCTCATCTTCGCGCTTAGCTACCGCCGAAACAGGTGATAGCGTACGACTAGCGCTGTTTTCCACTACGCCAAGAGATAGATGATCTGTTGTATAAAATTCCAGCGATAAGTAAGAAGCTAGCTGTGAAGACCGCTCACCCATAAGCTGCGCTCGCATGTCTAAACTTGCAATGAGCTTATATCCATTGTGTGATGCTTTGTCAAAAGATTGGAAACGTTGCACGCTGCCAAAACGAGTCTCCAACATTCGCACGACTGCTTCGACGCTTAAATAAGGATCTGAAGTTTCTATGTATGCTTTGCGTATAGCTTTTGTGTACAGGTTCGCTGCAAAGCCTGATGACCATCGCAGATTATAACTTTCTAGCTCCTTAACTGTTTCATTCGCAGTGATGCTCACAATGAGAGCGACTGGCCCTGCTGGTAGGCTCACAGGATTCTTCCGTACTCCCTCAATGTTTTCGCTATTTTTCTCGGTGGCACAGCCTGATAACATTACAATAGATAATTAAATAAAGAAAACTCTTAGAACACCAAAAAATTATCGACCAGCTAAAAAAGACTTCGACACCTTAAAATTTAGCACATATGACCTACCAATCATAATAGAAAGGCTTCGGACACCAAAAATTCGAAATATTTTAGTATTACTAGACAGTGCCAAATAAATAGGCAGCCGTAACATTAATTGTAGTTTCGTCGGCAATAGCAACACTGCCAAAACGTTGATTATTTCTGCCATAAAAACCTCCAAACACACTGCGGCCAACTGTCGCACTACAATATGATCTTTTTAAAATGTTAAGCTTTTTCAGTAACTGCTCGCTGAGCATCGGTAGGGATTTCGGGGTATGAAATGAAATATTTAGTTATCTGGGCTGTCGGTTCATTGCCTTTTTTGGCGGACGCTGCACAAGATCCTGAGACGGTTTTCAATCAATCATGTGGCATATGCCATAACGGTCAATTGCGCACCGCACCTCAGAAAGGGGACACGAAAGCGTGGGCGCCACGCCTTGAGCAAGGGATGGACTTGCTGGTAAATCGAGTCACTTTTGGATACGGCGTGATGCCAACGCGCGGCCTCTGCATGCAATGCACCCCAGAGGATTACAAAGCAGTCATAGAGTGGATGGCTAAGTGAACATCCTCATCAGGACGCCCTGATAAAGCTGAATCAATCAACTCGTCTGATTGCGAGATATGGATACCTAAACACGACGTGTGGCCAAGTACCGGTGCATAAAATTTTACTTAACTAAATAAAACCAGCTAAATAGCCCCCACATAGCGGCGATTCAATCATGAGTTCTTTGAAACGCATCTGTCCCTGGATAGCCTGCCTAACCGTCCTACTCAACCTGTTCGCCATGCCGATGAGCCGTGCGATGCAGACGCCGGATGTGAGCCTGATGCTCTGGGGTGGGTTCTGTTCAGGCGGCAGCTTGAGTGCGCAGCCAAAAGACTTCAGCAAAGTAATCCATGCCCTGCAACTGTCGCAGTCAAAACCTACCATGCCGCATGCTGATTGCTGTTGCGGGCACGCCGGACTGGCCTCATTACCGTCCAATTACTACCGGCATTTCCTACCGCAGTACACCGCCAACACCGCCCTAGAAAATCCTATCCTCCCGACGCTGCATCCGCGTATTCGCTGGCCCAGCCTGAGCCCTCGCGCCTCCCCTTTTGCCTGATCACACCACCGCTGATGCTGTGCGGTGTTGCCCGTTTTAAATCCTCTCAGCAACTAGCGCTGAACGTTAAGTTTCTTGATCATCAGGAAGTGCGTGTTATGCCTGCTCCATTTTCTCTGCGCCCTGCAAAGCGTTTGTCTGTGTCCACCACCATGTGGCCCGTGTTTTCCATAGGCGTGCTCGCACTGAGCCCACTATCGCTGGCATTAGCTGACGCCGGCAAACCCGAAAACTCAACATTGACCCTCGGCGCCGTGAGCATTCAAGGCTCAGCAAGCGGCCCGCTAAGCACCAGCAGCGTACTGAGTTCAGTCGATATTCTGGGTGCGGACATCCTTGAAAAGATGCCGGTCAACTACAGCTGGGAGTTGTTCAGCCGTGCGCCCGGGGTAATGCTGACCGAGTTCAATCAAGGTACCACCTCCGGCAAAATCTCCTTCCGAGGCTTTAACGGCGAAGGCGAAGTGAACGCGGTGAAGTTGCTGATCGACGGCATCCCGAGCAATAGCAACGACGGCAACATGCCGTTCATGGACATGATTTTCCCCATGGAGCTGGACAGCATCGAGGTGGTGCGCGGCACCAGCGATGCGCGTTATGGCCTGAATAACATCGCCGGCAACGTCAATATGTTCACCCGCACCGGCGGCGATTACACCAAGGCGCGACTGCGTTATGGCAGCTTCAATACTCAGGAAACCCAATTCGCAAAGGGCATCGAAGGCAGCAACTGGACACAGAACTATTTCTTCACCTATCAGAAAGCCGATGGCTACCGCGATCACGCCAAAGCCGACAAGTTTTCCATGTCGGGCAAATGGTTTTACACGCCGGACGATGACAGCTACCGCATCGGGCTGATCGCCCGTCATTACGAGACCGAGGCGCAAGAGCCCGGTTATCTGAGCGAGGACGATGCCCGCCATCATCCCGAAATGACCAACAGCTTCAACGCCACGGACAAGGGCACGCGGCGCATGAACCAGGTCAGCGTGCATTTCGATACCGACCTGGCCGACACACTCGCCTGGTCTGCAAAAACTTACGTCAACACCTTCGATGACCGACGCTGGACGCAATATTGGCGCACCAGCGCACAGCAGGAACGCGACGCCTACGAGACCCAATATGGCGCCCTCACCTCCCTGACCTGGCGCCCTGAAGTGAGCTGGCTCTACGACTTTGCCCTGGAAAGCGGTGCAGACGTACAGCAGCAACAGAACAAAAGTGAGCGCTATCGCACCAGAGACCGCACACGTCTAGCGACCACCCGCGACCAGCAGTTCGACTTCGACACTTACGGTGCTTATGTCCAGGCAGAGATCAAACCGTTCGAGTCGCTTAAAATCGTACCCGCCTACCGGGTCGACAAGATCCAGGGCGATTTCACCAACGAAATGACCGGCATGGACTACGACATCAATGACTACGGCCTGATCAAGCAGCCGAAGATCAGCGTGGTGTATTCCCCGTGGGACGTCGCCAGCTTCTATGCGAACTGGGGTCGCACGTTCCAGGTGGGCACCGGGGCTGCGGCCTACAAGATTCCGCCGAGGGACACCGATCTGGCGCCGTCGATCAACGAAGGCTGGGAAACCGGGATCAAGTTCACGCCGGCGGACTGGGTGGACGGGCGCGTCGCGTATTGGCAGCAAGAGGCGTCGGGAGAAGTCAGTCGCCGGCTCAACGACCCCAGCGGCGAATCCGATAACGTCGGTGAAACCCGGCGCTGGGGTTACGACTTGCAGGTCAACCTGCACCCGAATGAACGCACTGAAATGTGGATGGCGTACTCCTGGCAGTACTCGAAAATACTCCAGCCCAGTGCCACCCTTCCCAACAGCAAAGGCCAGGAAATCGACCACATCCCGCATCACCTCTACAACGCCGGCATCCGCTATGACGCGACACCTGCGCTACAGCTGACAGCCTGGATGAACGGCCAAACCAACTATTACCTGGAGCGGGAAAACACCAAGGGGACTTACGGCGGTTACGTGCTGATGAACATGGGTGCAACGTACAAGGTGACGCAGTCAGTGAGCGTCGACCTGCAGCTTAAAAACCTCACCAACCGCTATTACGAATACGTCTGGTATGACCCGGATGGCGCCAAAGCCTCCCTGCATTCACCAGGTGATGGACGTGCGCTATATACCGGAGTGACCATCGACTTCTGATGTGACAAGTTGCTGGGGTCTATTTTGGCCTCAGCAGCACACCGGGTTGGGCTACCGCGCTGGCGTCCACTCAGTCTTCTAACAGAACCAGGAAGACAGTGTAAGCGCGTGGATAGTTAGGGATGGCCTCATTCACAATCGCACTCAAATACAATTTTACGGGATCGAGAAGCAAGTAAACCTATCAGATCCTGAAGTTGGCAAGATACGAAATGATCATGCATTGCTTGTTGGTCATGCCAGAAACACTCAATCCTCCAGCTGTTCGGTGCGGCAACGCTACTTAATTCGCATTTTGCTACACCCAAAGAATTAAGCTCGACCAATCGAAGAATATTAGAAATCCTGATCTGAAAACCATCATCCATGTTCACTTCGAATCCCATTGCGCTCTTCATAAGACCCGACATATAACCAACTTCCATTCAAAGCTACCAATTAATATCCAGATACCGCCAAGGGAAGACAAAATGACACTCAGTGTTACTAAAAAAACTCTGCGATATCGAGCTACCCTGACGCGTTTTCGATTAAGGCCACAATAGACGCAAGTCGGTTAAAAACATGACAAAACGTTGATGATTTCTGCCAAAATCGCTAGAGCCCATTGGGCTCCTGTCGGAGGGTTTACTCAAAATGTCTGTTAAATCTGTTCAGTTTATTACCTACCCCGAAGTTAGCCTGCTCGACCTAGCTGGCCCCTTGGATGTATTCATCGCTGCTAATCATTTTGCTCATCCTGATCACCCGCCGTACTCTCTATCTATTCTTTCGTTAAATCAAACGACGGAAGTTTTCTCTGATTTCTCATTGAAAGCCTTAATTTTGGCGCCTGAGGCGCCGGCACCGCATACGCTGATCGTACCTGGCGGCCCTGGAATACATAAATTTTGTGAAGACCAGAAGTTTTTTACACATTTCGTGAAACACATTGAAAAAGCAAAACGTCTGGTTTCCGTCTGCACAGGGATATTTGCTCTAGCCACCGCTGGAAAACTAAATGGGCGAAATGTAACGACCCATTGGTCTGCTTATGACAAGTTGGAACTCGATTTTCCTTCTGCGAACGTGAAGCGCGGGCCGATATTCATCAATGATGGAGACTTATGGACTTCTGCAGGAGTTACCTCGGGAATAGATTTGGCTCTGGCGATGGTGGAATCTGACTTAGGACATACTGCAGCACTTGAAGTTGCGCGACATTTAGTTGTTTTCTTGAAGCGTCCTGGAGATCAAAACCAATTCAGCTCATCATTGACCTTACAGGCGAAAAGCATTCAGTTCTCAGACCTGCATGTTTGGCTTAATGACAACCTCAGCAGCGACCTATCGGTGTCTTCTTTAGCGAATTTTATGAATATGAGCGAAATAACATTTGCTCGAAAGTATCGTGAAATCACAGGCTGCACGCCAAGCAAAATGGTTGAGCAGATTCGCCTGGAAGCAGCTTGCCACTTACTGATAACATCAAGGGCTCCACTTAAAACCGTTTCCAACAAATGCGGCCTAGGCGATGAATCGACCTTCATACGTAGTTTCATTAAGAAATACTCCGTCACGCCCAAGGACTATAGAGAGCGTTTCAAACAACGTAATTGACAATCATCTATATCAAATAACATGCCGAGAAAAATAGGTATTTTGTATAATACTTAAATAAAATTCCTGGCAACTCTTGGCCTCAAAATTTAATTGACAACACGTGGGTTACCTACACGTTACTTCCCGAAGTTACCCCTCGAAAAAACATTCTCCGATACTCAGACGGCGAAGTGCCGAGCTGTACACCGAATTGTTGCCTCAAAGAAAGGGCCGTTCCGAAGCCTGCCTCCCCGGCAATGCACTCAATAGGTAACCTAGCCACACGGGAGCTGATCGCCGTGGAAGTAGCCGTCACTACACAGTGTTCCTACTGCATTGCCGACCATGCCAAGCGAGCAGTCAACGCGGGTGCGTCGAAGCAAGACGTGGCTGAGGCAATCATGGTGGCGACGGCCCTTCGTGCTGGTGGAGGTATTACCCATGGCTGGCAAGCGATGAAGAGCATTGCTGAAATCAAGTAATGGGGCAGCTTTCTTGGCCCATATGAAACGTCGAGTCGGGCCAAGCGACCGTTTACAGCTTTGAGAGTCGATGAATCACTCCCTGTAGTTCGAGGATATGCTCATTCCAGTAGATGCCACTTTATCCCTGCTGATTAAGGACGACCGGCAGTCACGCCACCGTCGACCGGCAATACCGTCCCGGTAATCCAAGACGCCTCATCTGAAGCAAGGAACAGAATCGCCTGGGCTACATCTGCTGGCGGACCATTAGGCCCGAGCGGATGAAAAGCGTTGAACGTCGGCAGTACCTTTGCAACCTGAGCTGCGTCCATGAACGTTCCATAAACCGGCGTCTCGACCACCGCAGGTGCAACAGTGTTAATGCGAATGTTGGAACCAGCGAGTTCTAGTGCAAGATTCCGTGTCAGCGCATGCACCCCGGCGTTTGCTGCGGAGTAGGCTGCGGATGGAGTAGCACCGACGGCTTGGATTGCCCAGAGGGAGCCTGTTTGCACGATTACCCCTCCTCCACGCTTCTGCATGGCTTTAGCCGCAGCCTGAGCCATGAAGAATTTGCCTTTCAAAATGATATCTAGGAAGGAGTCGTACTCCTCCGGACTTACCTCAAGAAATGGTTTGGGATTGAAGATGCCTGCGTTGTTGATGAGGATAGGGTACGCAACCAACCAGAATGCGCGACTGGCCCACAGCTTCATGTGGGAGACCTGGATGCGTCGAAACAGGCCTCCGATCAGCAGCCCTTCTTCGCTCCAGTCAAATTGAAAAGCTTCACCGAGCGCAAACGTCAGCGGTACAAAAGCGCGTAAAGACTTGCCTTGCTCACCTCGCCACGAGCGTACAAACGCCGTGAGCTGGCTGTAGCCGCCGTCATAACCCTCGGCCTTGATCTGCTCGAAAAGTGCTTTGGCGCTTCTGCGATTGTGCTTTGCCCGGAACGAATCGGCTTTCAGCGCCTGTTCCAGCGTCTCGCGGAAAGGGCTGAGTTTGTTGAAGGTTGCGCACCGCTGGTACGCCGGCTGAGTAGCTTCGGGCGCTCTGACCCATTTTCGGATGGTGTTTCTCGACAGCCCGGTACGCTTGGCTATCTGGTGCAGCGAGAGCTTGTCGCGGAAGTACATCCGCCGGATTTTTCCCAACATTTCCATGCTGATCACCCTGTGTTCTCCTGCTCGAAAAGTGAGCAGAAGCAGTTGAACACCTGGGTCAGTTTTCAGTCGGCAGAACAGCCTTTACTGGGTCAGTTTTCGGTCAGCGGCAACACTGTAAAAACCTGCCTTACCTGCGGACTTCCTTTCACCTAGCGAAAGAAATGGGCGCGGTGTTGGGAGGAGGTTCGTTACTGCTCGCAGTGCTGCCGGCGAACCAAAAGTTAAGCCCAAAAAAGGGCCATCACTGGCCCTTATGTACACAACCCCAAGTTACATGCTTAGCCAGGACTCGACAGTCGCTGCGCCATGCTCAGTTTTCCATTCCTTCAGGCCGCGATGGTTCCCGCCTTTCGTTTCAATGATTTCACCGGTGTGTGGGTTCTTATAAACCTTCACCTGGCGGGCCTTGCGCGTGGGTTTAGGCTCAGAAACTGGAGCGCGACGACCAGCTTGTGGATCAAGCAGGTTGATCACGTCCTTCAGGCTGTAGCTGTATTTTGCGAGCAAATCGCGCAGCTTCGTTTCGAATTCGATTTCTTTCTTGAGGCCAGCGTCACCCTTGAGGGCTTCGAGCGCTTGGAGCTGGACGGCGAGGTGTTTTTTGAGCTGACGGAATTCTGCGAGTTTGGACATGGAAACTTCCTTAGTAATTGGTATTTTTACATTACAACAGAATAGACTGTGTAATTGCATCGATTTGACCACTCGTTTGCATTCGATCTGACCAGTCAATTGCATTCGACTTGACCAGTGAATTTTAGGTGGTCATTACGCAGTGGTAAGCAAAACCGTCCCGTGGCATCGATGCGCCAATAAGCGCCCTCGTTGTCCATCTGTTAATGCTGGCACTGGTCGAAGTGATATGCGGGAAAGGACTTTCCAGAATCATGCGCATACGCTTCCTGAACATGCTTGAAGCAGGAGATTGCCCAGCCGCTGGCCAAGTATCCTGCGGCCTAAGTAGATCAAAAGTCGGCGATTCCGCACGTAGCACGTGCGAGCACGATATCCGCTGGGGCTTAACCAGCCTACAAGCTGATCGTGCTCCTTGAGCAGTGGAGGGCGACATTTCTTTGCGACTTGAGCCGGATCCACTCAGGGTGAAGGTGAAGAATGTGGCTCAGCGCGACGCTAGCTATCGATGCACGCGTCTGGCCACATTCTCGAATGAGACTCGAGCCTTGAAGGATTTGAAGTAGGAACTGCGTTCTGGCTGGTCAACATATTCGATTTATAATCGGATGTCATGCGAAAAATGTCGGTAACAAAGAGCGTTAATATCTCCGTTGATTCAAGCAGCAGTGTTCTGGAATACGGGTGTTATGCAGGGCGACTCCATTAGTCTTTATCAGATTCGTCATCGCTGTCCATCGCATCACGGGCCACCATAGGATCATTTTCCTGATGTGCCGACTTGACGGTATTGCGCTCTAAGGCACGATCTCTTGCTTCCATCATTCTTCCAAACGTCATATCTCCGCCGCTCTCAGCGAACACAGGTTGTGACAGCAACAGAGCGCCCGCCAATGCTGCAATTAAAGAAATCTTCATGTTTGCATCCTTCATAAAAGCAGGCGTCCGACATAAATTGCAATAACTTAGAACTTGCTTTTTTTAGGCAATCAGACCCAGAAAAACACTGCGACAAATCGTCGCCATAAGGGCTATGAGCTTGGTATTTATCGAGAAAAGCTTGACCCTGTAGCTACTACAGCGTTGAGAATACTCTGAGATGAACGGACTGTGAAAACTAATTCAAATAGCGCATATATATGAAAATAACAGCGTATTTAAGTAACCGACATTAAGACGGGAATCAATGATATGCGAATCCTTGTTGTAGAGGACGAGCCGAAAACTGCCGAGTACATGCACCAAGGTTTAACGGAGAGCGGCTATATTGTCGATATTGCAAACACGGGTCTAGATGGGCTACACCTGGCACAACATCAAGCATATGACATTGTGATACTGGATGTTAACTTGCCCGAAATGGAGGGCTGGGAAGTACTGTCACAACTCCGGAAGACCAATAATACGAGAGTGATGATGGTCACCGCCAGAGGTCGCCTTGATGAGAAAGTTAGGGGATTGGAGATGGGCGCAGACGATTATCTGGTAAAGCCTTTTGAGTTTCCTGAGCTCCTTGCACGGGTTCGCACCCTCATGCGCCGCAGTGAGCAAACTGGCTTACCAGAAGTGTTACGCGTCGGCGATCTTGAGTTGGATCAGGGGCGCCATAGAGCCTTTCGAGGCACCCAACGAATCGATCTGACGACGAAGGAATTTGCTCTCCTTCACCTGCTGATGCGTCATAGCGGAGAGGTAATGTCGCGTACCCAAATCATCTCACTTGTGTGGGACATGAATTTCGATTGCGACACCAATGTGGTTGAGGTTTCGATTCGACGGCTTCGCGCAAAGATTGACGACCCCTTCGAGCACAAGCTGATCCACACCCTACGTGGTGTCGGCTATGTACTGGAAGCTCGCGAATGAGGCCGACACGCCTGTCCATGAGGTTAGGGTTAACGGTCACGGCAATGAGCGCTTTCTTGGTGCTGGTAATGGCGGCGTTTGCCTATGCCACCATCGCACATCAGCTTGATCTACGCGCGAAGGACGGGCTAGGGGAAAAGCTTCAGCAGATCGAACACAGCTTGGCTGAGAGTTCGATCACTGCAGCCGATATCGTGCTGCATCCACATAATCTTCGCGATCAGATCATCGGGCACGATAACTTTACCCTGACTATCCTGGATTCAAGCGTTCCTCGAAGGCGTTTATTGAACCTTGGAAACAACGAAAACCTGGAGCTTCCACGGGTCATAGCGAGCTTAGGTTCTCCTGATTTTGAGCAATTCAAATCGCCCGAGGGGTTTGAGGTTTTGATGGCTCATAAACTGGTAAGGCTTAAAAACGATCAAACCGTCCTGGTCATGCTGTCGCTTGATAGAAAGAGCGATGCCGCACTCCTCAACGCTTACGTCAAATCCACGATCATCGCGTTACCTTTTATCCTGCTGCTGGTGGGCGGGTGCGCTTGGTTAATTGTCCATCGTGGATTAAAACCACTCCGAGCTTTTCGCAAGGTGGCTGAGCGCGTATCCGCGAGGGATCTTTCCCATCGAATGAAAGTGACCAATCTGCCGGATGAGTTGCGGGACTTGGCCCATGCCGTCAATTTCATGCTTCACCGGCTGGATGGAGATGTGCAACAGCTCGCCCAGTTTTCAGACGACTTGGCCCACGAACTTCGATCTCCAATGAACAACCTCATGGGCAAAGCGCAAGTCACCTTATCTAGGGAGCGCCCGCCAGCAGAGTACAAACGGGTTCTTGAATCCTGTACAGAAGAACTTGAGCGACTGTCGCGCATGGTGTCTCAGATGCTTTTCCTCGCAAGTGTCAGCCAACCGCAGGCACCGATTGCCTTTACCACCATTGATTTGAAAGAAGAGGCCGAAAAGGTTGCTGAACTGTTCTCACTGGCAGCCGACGAGAAAGATATGGAGTTATTGGTTGAGGGCACAGCACAGACCCAAGGAGATCGGCTCATGATTCAGCGAGCCATCTCAAACTTGCTGTCCAACGCCATTAGACACGGCGTCCCCGGCAGCGCCATCACTATTTCCCTGGACATGCGCGGGGACGAAGTGTGCCTTGACGTACGCAATTTAGGTGAGGGCATTGAAGCAGTTCACCTGCCTCGCGTTTTTGATCGTTTCTACCGGGTTCATGCCAGCCGTGCTCGTCAGCAAGGGGGGACAGGGTTGGGACTCGCGATCGTCCGCTCGATCATGAGCCTGCATGGGGGGCGTGTCGCGGTTGAAAGCATGCTAGGAACCATCACGACGTTCAGCCTTATTTTTCCTAAGACGGTCTGGCCAAAGCGGGCACGTGCGGCTCCCTGAAATTTCAGGACCAAGGATGAATACGTTGTAAAATCTTAGGTTAGACCCCTTTATATCTAGTTACATACTAGATTTGCAGTGACATCTGATTTTTGCCAACGTCACCGCCAAAGCTTTTAAAAATGCCCTTCACCTCCCCAAGAGTCACAATCGCCATGCCCCTCAACCTCTTCAAAAATGCCGGCCTTGCTGCATCGATTGCTATGGCGATAGGTTTCTCTGCCGAACTGCGGGCCGATGCCGGAAAATCGATAGATGTGTATCGAGATCCGAACTGTAGTTGCTGCACCAAGTGGATTTCTTATTTAAAGGATAAAGGTTACACCGTGAGGGATCATGAAGAAGAAAACATGAGTGCCGTGAAAGAAAAACTGGGTGTACCTGCCAACCTCGGGTCATGCCACACAGGTGTGGTAAACGGCAGGTTTGTTGACGGTCACGTGCCAGTGGAGCAGATTGCAGAACTCACCAAACGCTCGGATCTGATCGGCGCTGCTGCGCCCGGAATGCCTGTGGGGTCGCCGGGAATGGAATCAGGCGGACGTCGAAGCGCCTATCAAATCATGGGCCTGAAGAAATCTGGAGATGAAGTCGTTCTGGCGGATTACCCATCACAATGACAATGTTTCCGCATCGTAGCAGCGATAACAGCTTCTCCGCCAGGTGATTTGGCTGACCGGTTACATTGGGAAGATTCAAGACTCTCTTCCCCTACATCCTCTGCATTAAGGCACCCCATGAGCCTCGACAAGACGAAAAATTGACAAGTATCCGCAGTGAGGGAAACGCATACCTCATTCACCCGGTGAGTGGACGCTTTTGCTCAAAGCTGATCGCCAGCAAGGAGCTTGCCAATGGTTCTATCAGTTCGGATAGCAGCGCGAAGGCGAGCCTATAGAACTCTCCGTTGGTAGTGTTCAAGGTGGCCCTAACCGTTGTGATAGAAAAGTTAGCAGCTAAGTCTCGATCAGACGCAGCCCGGCAAATGGACTCGACTACATTTGAAAGAAGTCTTATAAAAACCAGCGATTGCATTTCATTTGACCAACTATCTGCATCCGATCTGACCAGTTGCACGCCCGTTGACCATCCGAGACTCGTGCAGGAATTTCCTAATTGCGTTTAGGCTTTTTACCCCGCTGCATCGATTCTCCTTTTAATTCGATGACGTGAGACTTGTGGACGATTCGGTCAAGAATCGCATCGGCAATCGTTGGGTCGTAGAACAAGTCGTACCACTTCTCTTTTGGATACTGGCTAGTGATCAACAATGATCCGTTTTGTGACTGCTGGTCGATTACGTCCAGGAGAAACGGGCCTAACTGATCATCGATGCCCCCGATACCTAGATCATCGATAATCAGCAACTCCGCGCGTATCAATTGTCGGCGCAGCTTCGGCATGGTGTGGTCGGCATAAGAAAACGATATTTCTTCAAAAAGCTTGGTGGCGGTGCGATACAGCGTTGGTCGTCCGAGACGACAAGCCTGGTTGCCAAGTGCGCAGGCGAGCCAGGTTTTTCCCGTTCCTGTAGCGCCGGTGATGATCTCGTTCTGACGTCGCGCTAGCCATTCGCACTCTCCTAAGGTCATGACGGTGTTTCGGTCTATTCCACGAGACGCTTTGAATTCAATGCTACCCCAGTTCTCTCCACAGCGCGCTTCCACCCACCATCAGGCCATACCGATGCTTGAGGTCGAGCTCTAACTCGGACGCTAGGATTTGGATCTGGTCGGGTTCACGCATCGCACTTAATGTCCGGTTCGGTCACAGTTAATAGTAATAAACCGTCTCCTTGAATCGCCCCTAGTTTCGTAGACACCTCCAAGCCTTAAAATGAGGCCCATTAGGAGGTGCCATGAGCAACCAGCGATATCCCGAAGAATTCAAAATCCAGGCGGTCAAACAAGTGACCGAAAAGAAGCTTCCTGTCTCGGAGGTGGCTGCACGATTGGGTGTGTCCGTGCACAGCCTCTATGCTTGGGTTAAGCGCTACACCAAGCCCCAGGAACAGCGCGTTGAGGAGGATGATCAGAGCGCTGAGGTTCGTCGTCTACGGGCCGAGCTGAAACGGGTGACGGAGGAGCGAGACATCTTAAAAAAGGCCGCCGCGTACTTTGCCAAGGAGTGCGGCTGAAGTACGCCTTTATTAAGCAGCAAGCGGGTCATTACGCGATTCGACGGCTTTGCCTGACGCTCAAGGTTCATCCCAGCGGCTACTACGCGTGGCTATCAGAACCAAAATCTGCGCGAGCCAAGGACGATCAGCGACTGCTTGGACTGATCAAACACTCCTGGTTGGAAAGCGGTGGTGTTTATGGCTATCGCAAGATCCATGATGACCTGCGAGAGGTTGGTGAGAGCTGT
>NZ_WIWL01000170.1:0-63708 GCF_009600105.1 Pseudomonas sp. FSL R10-0056 | reverse complement strand
GGTGGCGGCTCTTCCACGGGTGGCGCCGGTGGTGCCGGGCTGGTCAGTTCGACGGTCATTTCCGGAATTTCGGGCGGCGTGACCACGGGCTCGGCCTTGGCCTGCTGCATGACCCACCAGGCGCCTGCGTGCAGCAGGGCAACCAGGCCCACCAGCAACAACGCCCGCGATGTAACCAGGCCTGCGGGTGTCGAGGTGTTGGCTACATGGGGAATATGGGTCCACTGCTGTACTCGTTCGGCGTCGAGCAGCGGGGCAGACCGCGTTTTATTCTTTACCTCGTCACTCATAAAAGTCCCTCGACTAAATGAAGGGCAATAAGGCTCCGTTCGCCCTTGCACGCAGGGACGAGAACTGTTTGTTTAACGGTTGTGTAATAAGTGCAGGAAAACACTTATTACGGTGTGTCAAAAGCGGGAGGGCAAGAATGTCATGTGTATTCCTTGTGTTGAATCAAGAGGTACGGTGTCTGGAGGTTTGTAAAGTTCCGTTAAGTTAGGTAAAGCAACAGCTATGCCAACAGCGCAGGAAATGTAGGGTGATGGCGGTTTATTTAATAAGGGTGTGACAGGTTTCATCCAGAGTAATAGTGCAAGGGATAATGACGGGGCATGAACTAAGGCGTCGCACAAAGTAAGGGGCTTAGTTGAATGAATGATACGGCGTCATTGTCTGACAATCAGGCAATCGCAGGCGGGTGTAATAAAAGAGTGCACCAACGTGAACAGTGACTGCCAACTAACAGTGCAGTTGTCGGGTCCTATGGCTGGCGGGCTGGGAAGCGTGTGCCATCAGGGAGCGCACCCCCTCGATGTTACCGATGGCAAATAAAAAAGCACCGGCCAGCCGAATGTCGGTGGGCAGGTGCTTATAGGCAACTATCATCAAGTAATAACGTAAAACGTACCAGGCAGTTAGTGTTGCGGAAAAGCAACTGAATAATATGGGGGGAGGGGCTGTTACGCTTTTTCCGTGACTGGCAAGTCATCTTTCAGTTCATCTCGTTCACTCAACAATCCATCGGACTGATGTTGCCAAAGTCGGTAGTACAGGCCTTTACGTTCCAGTAGTTGGTGGTGAGTGCCATCTTCGGCAATGTGGCCTTTGTCCAATACAACAATGCGATCGAGATGGGCGATAGTTGAAAGGCGATGAGCTACTACCAGTACGGTTTTGTCCGACATGATGTCATCGAGGCTGTTCTGAATCAGACTTTCGGTTTCTGAATCAAGACTGGCGGTGGCTTCGTCCAGTATCAGGATGGGCGCGTTCTTTAACAGTGCCCGGGCAATAGCGATACGCTGGCGCTGACCACCGGACAACTTGACCCCGCGCTCACCGACCAGGGCGTCATACCCTTCGGGCATTTGCAGAATGAACTCATGGGCATGGGCGCGCTTGGCGGCCAGGATAATTTGCGCGTCACCGGCATGCACATCGCCATAGCCGATATTCTCGCGCAAGGATCGATGAAACAGTCCGGGCTCCTGGGGGATCAAGCCGATATGGGTGTGCAGCGACTGCTGGGTCATGGCCTGTATATCGATGCCGTCCACTTCAATTTTGCCACCCTGGGGATCGTACGAACGCAACAGCAAACTTAGCAACGTTGATTTGCCCGAGCCGGACAAACCGACAATACCCACCCGTTGCCCGGCCCGAATATCCAGGTTGAAGTGCTTGAAGATCGGCCTGTCGGGGCTATAGCCGAAGTTGACATCGCGAAAGCGGATGGCGCCTTTCTCGATATTGACGGGTTGGGCGCTGTGCTGATCGGGCATTTCATGGGGTTGCAGCAGGGTATCGATACTGCTCTCGATATTGCCGATGCACTCGAAAAAATGCATGAACTGCATGCTCAAAAAGCTGCATTGCGCCACGATCATCAGGCCCAGGGTGGCCACCATGACAAACTGGCCCACATCGATCTTGCCCAAATGCCACAAGTACAGCGCCAGGGCCACCAGCCCCACCCGCAACACAATGGCCAGGCTGTCCTGCAGCATGCGGACCTTTTCCTGATAGAAGAAGGAGCGTTGTCCGGCCTGTTTTTCCTCGATCTGGTAGCGGTTCAGGTAGTTGAGTTCGTAATCCTGACGGGCGAACAGACGGATGCTGTTGAGGTTGCCCACCGCATCGACAATCTTGCCGGTGGTCAGGCTGCGCGCGCTGGCATGCCTGGCGGCGAGTTTTTGTGCCTTGAGCGACAACCGATACGCCAGCCAGGTGTACGCCGCTACCCAGACCAGCAGGCCCAGGCCCAGCCAGGGCGAAGCCAGGGTCAGCATGACCAGGCTGGTGACCAGCACCGCGACAATCGGCAGCATTTCCACGATCAGCAGCCAGGTGATTTCCAGCAGGCCGATGGTGCCTTCATTGATCCGGTGGGCCAGGCTACCGGCAAAGTGTTCACCGAAATAACGGGCCGAGTGACGCTGCAGATAGGCAAACATGTCGCGCACGATACGAATTTTCTGCAGGGGCCTGACCATGATCATGCACAGCGTGGCACCCCTGGCACAGAGCAATTGCACCACTGCCAGGGCGAACAGCAGGCCCAGGGCGGGCAGGCTGGCCTGCAACAGGTCGCCTTGTTGCCAGGCGCCTTCACTGACCGCGCCGGTGATGCGGCCAATGGCGTAGGGCATCAACGTGGCAGCCATCGCCGCGCCGACTTGCAGCAGCGTAATACCCCAATACCAGCGCGGATACAGGCGGATGTAATGCCATACCAGGGCCCACGGCCGATTGGGAGGAACGGTTATAGCGTCAAATTCGGACATGACATACCTGTCTTGTAAACAATGCCAAAAGAGCCGCTTCTGCCGCACTTGCTTAAAGGCGGCCAAGCAGGGGGTACGCAGAAAAACAGGAGGTGGCTATCTGTCGCCCGTACGCACAAGGCGGGGCTTCAGAGGCTGGGCAGACTAAGTGTCAGTGCCTGGACAGGCGTTCTGGCCGCGCAGGCGCAAGGCACAAAAATAGGGGGAATGCAGGGAGAGGGTTGGCGTGCACACATCAGACATCGTTGTTATTCCTTATGACAGCGGGTCATTGACGCGACTTTTGGTCGGTCTTTGCACTGAATATGGACGGCTATACCGCCCTTGTTCGCAACTGGTGCGGTTACACCCCCTGGAAGCTGTGATTCCAGAGAAAAAACTGCGAACGGCAAATAACAAGAAAAAAGTGTGCCAAGTTGTGTCTATCGAGCCAGAGGATTGTTTTTTGCGGGAGCACCGTGGTGCCCCCCAATCGCGGGCAAGCCCGCTCCCACAGGATGTGCATCGTCCATGTGGGAGCGGGCTTGCTCGCGATTAAAGGCAACGCGGTCAGCCGGGATTGATCAGGCTCTGGCGACAATGCAGGGTCAGCCGGGCGCCGCCGCTCTCGCGGTTGTTCACCTCCAGGCTGAAGCCGTGCAGGTTGACGATGGCGGCGACGATGGACAGGCCAAGGCCAAAGCCGCTGTGCTTGTCATCAACCCGGTAAAAGCGCTGGAACACCGCCACCCGTTCGGCCTCGGGGATGCCGGGGCCGGTATCGAGCACTTCGATGAGCGGGCTGCCATTGTCGTCGGTCGCCCGCAGGATCACCTCACCGCCGGGCGGGGTGAACTTGATCGAATTGCTCAGCAGGTTGGACAGGGCTTCGAACAACAAGGCCCGATCGCCCGTGAGGCCGGGCAAGGCCGCTGGCGTTTCGAGCGTCAACGTCACCTGACCCTCTTCAGCCAGCGGCAGGTAAAAATCGTACAGCTCCTGCAACAGAGGCAACGGGTCGAGTTGCAGGAAACCGGAACGACGCTGATGATCTTCCAGTTCCGAGATGCGCAACAAACCGCGAAAGCGTGCCATCAGGGTGTCGGTTTCGCCGATCACTTCGTCCAGTTGCAACGCCTCGGCCGAGCCCTCGACGGCTTGCTGGCGCATCCGGTACAGCTGGGCGCGCAAGCGGGTGAGCGGGGTGCGCAAATCGTGGGCAATGTTGTCGCACACACCCTTGACCTCGTGCATCAGCAGTTCGATGCGATCGAGCATGGCGTTGACGATGGCGGCCAGCATGTCCAGTTCGTCACGGCGGTTGGACAGCGGCAGACGGTAGGTCAGGTCGCCGGCGACAATTGCTTCGGCACTGGCCTGAATCGACCGGATGCGCTGCAGCGGGCGGCGGCGCAACAAATGCCAGCCAGCAATACCGGGGATGATGGTCAGCGACACACCCCAGAACAGCGCATGCAGAATAATCCGCGTTACGGCAAACAATGAGCCGTTATCGCGCACCAGCACCAGCCAGCGCCCGTCATTGGTGTGCGTGGCTACGGCATCGCAGCTGTCTTGCGGTAGATTGGGGTCGTCGGAGTCAATGCAGGTGCTCAAGGCATGGATCTGCCCGTCCAGTGGCAACCCGGCAGGGATGGTCTGGATCGGGCCGCTCAACGGCCTGTGTTGCGCATCGAACAGGCCATAGGCATCCACTGTACGCAAATCGAACGTCATGCTGGTGGCCAGCGCTTCGTCGAGTTGCTCACCCTCAAAGCGAGCAAACAGGTGTTGGCGCTGCATCAGGGAGTGTCTGGCCAGGTTGCCCAGGTAGTCCGAGACTTCGTAATACAGCACTCCCATCAGGATGCAGCTCCAGGCCACAAACAGAAAACTGTACAGCGCCAGCAGCCGGCTGCTGGAAGAACGCCAGCCCTTAGAGGGGTTCGGCAATGACATAACCCGAGCCTCGAACAGTGCGAATCAGAGGCACCTGGCCCGGCGGATCGATTTTTTTGCGCAGGCGACCGATGTGCACATCGATCAGGTTGGTGCCCGGGTCGAAGTGATAGCCCCAGACTTCCTCGAAAATCATCATGCGCGAGAGGATCTGCCCGGTGTTGCGCATCAGGAATTCCAGCAACTTGTACTCGGTGGGCAGCAGGCTCAGCTGTTGTTCGCTGCGGCTGGCTTCGCGGGTAATCAGGTTGAGCTCCAGGTCGGAGACGCGCAGCGAGGTTTCGTATTTGTCGGCCGGGCTTTTGCGCCGCAGCAGTACTTCCACGCGGGCCGCCATCTCATCGCTGGCAAAGGGTTTGGTCAGGTAGTCATCGCCCCCGGCCCGCAGGCCGCGCACGCGCTCATCGACATCGGAGAGGGCGCTGATCATCAGGATCGGTGTGCTCACGCCAATGGTGCGCAAGGTGGTGACAATCGCCAGGCCGTCCAGTTCGGGAAGCATGCGGTCGAGGGTGATCAGGTCGTAGTCGCCACTGACTGCGCGCACCAGACCTTCCCGGCCATTGGCGACCCAATCGACCTCCAGGCCGTGGCTGGTCAGTTCCGCCACGATTTCTTTCGCCGTTACGGCATCGTCTTCAATGGTCAAAATACGGGTCATACCGCCACCTGATGGTCTTTTTTATCGGTGAGCACATTTTGCCTCGAAAAAGCTGAAACGTTTCTTAATATTTCTTCATGTTCAGCCAGCTGTTAGAAAAGTCAGATCTAAGGCCATTGCCCGGGGCTTTGGAGGAGGGCGGATTGGCTTCAATAATAAGTTACATATGCGGTATAACCCCACGTCGTTATTTTCCGGGACTCACTTTCCATGCATACCCCTTCACAACGGCCGCTATGGCAGATCTACCTGATCTTCCTGGCGCCGATGGTCCTGTCCAATTTCCTGCAGAGCTTTTCCGGCACCCTCAACGGGATTTACGTTGGCCAGTTGCTGGGCACCCAGGCCTTGGCTGCGGTGTCGGGGATGTTTCCCATCGTGTTTTTCTTTATCGCCCTGGTCATCGGTCTGGGCGCCGGTGCCTCGGTGCTGATCGGACAGGCCTGGGGCGCGCGGGAAACCGCACTGGTCAAGCAGATCACCGGGGCAACCCTGACCCTTGGCGCGGTGATCGGCCTGGTTGCCGCGGTGCTGGGCAGCCTGCTGGCGCGCCCGGCCCTGCTGGCGTTGGGCACCCCGGTTGATGTGCTGGAAGAGGCCGTCGGCTATGCCCGGGTGATGATGCTGATCATGCCGTTGTTGCTGGTCTTTATCCTCTTTACCCAGATTTTGCGTGGGGTCAGCGATACGGTTTCGCCGTTGCTGGCGCTGATGGTCTCCACGGTGGTGGGGTTGCTGCTGACCCCTGCGCTGATCCTGGGCTGGGGCGGTTTGCCAACTTTGGGCATTCAAAGTGCGGCCTATGCAGGGCTGGTGGGTAACGTACTGGCCATGCTGTTTTTGGTCCTGCGCTTGCGTCATAAAAAACATGTGATGGCGCCTGACCGTGAACTGTGGGCCGCGCTGCGCCTGAACCGCGAGATCCTGGGCAAGGTGCTGCGCATCGGCTTGCCAACCGGGGTGCAGATGGTGGTGCTGTCGCTGTCCGAACTGGTGATTCTGGCGCTGGTCAACAGTCACGGTTCCCAGGCTACGGCGGCCTATGGCGCAGTGACCCAGATCGTCAATTATGTGCAGTTTCCGGCGCTGTCGATTGCCATTACCGCCTCGATCCTCGGGGCCCAGGCCATTGGTGCCGGACGCATCGAGCGTATCGGGCCGATCCTGCGCACCGGTTTGCTGATCAATCTGTGCCTGACCGGTGCCCTGGTGGTGCTCGGTTATGTGCTGTCGCACTGGTTGCTGGGCCTGTTCATCACCGATGTCGAGGCGCGGGTACGGGCTGAGCACTTGCTGCATATCATGCTGTGGAGCGTGCTGGTGTTTGGCTTCCAGGCAGTGATCGGCGGGATCATGCGGGCCAGTGGCGTGGTGCTGGTGCCGATGGCGATCACGATTTTTTGCGTGCTGTGCATCGAGCTGCCAGCGGCTTATATGCTGGATGCGCACTTTGGCCTGCAAGGCGTATGGATGGCGTTCCCGGTGACCTATGTGGTCATGCTGGTGCTACAGACGGCTTATTACCGACTCGTGTGGCGGCATAAGCAGATACAACGGCTGGTTTGAGTTGTGGCCAAGCCGGATACCGGGTCTATATCCGGCGCTACCGGCATCCATGCCGGTTCGCAAAGCGGTTTCAGCCAATAACGTGACACCGCACCCGCTGGTGCTCGCCGCCGCGCATTACCTGTGCTTGCTTGCAGCCTTCACGGCTGGCGCTGCAACGCTCGAGAAAGAAACAGCCTTCGGGCAGTTTGCGGTTGCCCGGCAGTTCGGTGGGCGCCGCTACCTGCTCGGCCAGCAAGGGCACACCCAGGCGCGGTACCGCTTCAAACAACAGGCGCGTATAGGGATGGCGCGGTTGATCGAGCACCTGGGCGGCGTTGCCCAGTTCGACGATTTGCCCCAGATACATCACCGCCACGCGGTCGGCCATATGGCGTACCACTGATACGTTATGGGAAATCAGTATGTAGGTGAGGTTGCGCGCCTGCTGCAGTTCGGCCAGCAGGTTGAGGATTTGCGCCTGCACCGAGATATCCAGTGCAGATGTTGGCTCATCGAGAACGATGATGTCCGGGTCTGATGACAGCGCCCGGGCAATTGCGATGCGCTGACGTTGCCCGCCGGAAAACTGGTGGGCGAAACGGTCCAGATATTCCGGACGAATGCCCACTTGGGCCGCCACTTTGGCGGCAATGCTGCGCATTTGTTCGCGCGAGCGCATGCCGCGGGCGTACAGCGGTTCGGTGATGATGCGCCAGATCGGCAGGCGCGGGTTGAGCGACGATTGCGGGTCCTGGAACACGATCTGCACGTTGCTGCTGCCTTCGCCCTTGCTGCCGTTGGCCCAGCTCAGTTCGCCGCTGCTGGGTTTGAGCAGGCCCATGAGCAATTGTGCCAGGGTGCTTTTACCGCAACCCGACTCGCCGACGATGCCCAGGGTTTCACCGGCCCGTACCTGCAAGTCGATGCCATTGAGTGCGTGGGCATAGCCCCGGGGACGTCCCAGCCAGTCGTTGCTGACAGGGAAGCGCACGCGCACGTCGGCAAGTTTCAGAATCTCGGGGCCGCTCTGCTTGACGGGGTAGATCAGTGCGCTGTTCATTGCGAAAGCTCCTGTTGCGGCAACCAGCACGCGGTTTTGCGTTGTTCGTCACGGTTGATGGCGGTCAGCACCGGGCGTTCACCGCACACCGGCATGGCATGCACGCAGCGTTCGGCGAACGTGCAGCCGGTGGGCAGGCGTGCCAGGTTGGGTACTTGCCCGGGGATGGTCAGCAGCGGTTGCCCCGGCTCGACCATCTCCGGCAGGCCGCTGAGCAGGCCACGGGTGTAAGGGTGTTGCGGGTGGCTCATGACATCGGCGGTGAGCCCCTGTTCCACCACCGCGCCGGTGTACATCACGTAGACCCGGTCGCAGAACTGTGACACCAGCGCCATGTCATGGGTAATCAGGAGAATGGCGGTGCCTTTTTGTCGGGCCTTTTCGCGCAGCAACAGCAGCACCTGGCGTTGCACGGTCACATCCAGCGCAGTGGTGGGTTCGTCGGCGATCAGCAGTTGTGGCTCACAAGAGAAAGCCAGGGCAATCATCACCCGCTGGCGCATGCCCCCCGACAGCTCGAAGGGGTAGCTTTCCAGCACCTGCTCGGGGCTGGCGATATGCATGTCGCGCAGCAGGGCGACAGCCTTGGCATGGGCCGCGGCAGCACTGATTTTCTGGTGGTGGATGATGACATCGAGCATTTGTCGGCCGATGCGGCGGGTCGGGTTCAGGGCGGTCATGGGCTCCTGGAAGATCATCGCCGCATCGCGGCCACGAATTTTCAGCAGGTCCTTTTCAGGGGCGCTGAGCATGTCGCGGTTGAGCATGCTCAGGCTGCCGGAGGTGATGCGATAGCTGCGTTCGGGCAGCAGGCGCATGCTCAGCATGGCGGTCACCGATTTGCCCGAGCCGGACTCGCCGACCACACCGACAATCTCGCCGGGGTTGACGTGCAGCGACACGCCGTTCAACGCCTTGACGCTGCTCTTGTAGGCCGGGAACTCAAGGCTCAGGTTGTCGATGGCCAGTACCGGTTGCGAGTGAGTCATGGTCATTTCCCCTGTTGCCGCGGGTCGAGCAGATCGCGCACGCCATCGCCCAGCAAGTTGAAACCGGTGGCGGTGATCAGGATCGCCAGCCCCGGAAAGGTCGAGTACCACCAGTTGTCGAGGATGTAATTGCGCCCCGTGGCGACCATCGCGCCCCATTCCGCCGTGGGCTGTTGCGCGCCCAGGCCGATAAAGCCCAGTGCCGAAGCCATGAGAATGGCGCTGCCGATGTCCAGGCTCAGTTGCACCAGCAAGGGTGGCATGGCGTTGCGCGCCACATGCCAGTGGACCATGTGCCAGCGTTGGGCACCGAAGGTTTCGGCGGCTTTCACGTAGCCCATCTGGCGAATGCCAAGGGCCTGGCCGCGGGCCAGGCGCACATAGGACGGAATCCGCACCAGGGTGATGGCCAGCATGGCGTTGAACAGGCTGGCGCCCAGTGCGGCGGCCAGGGCCATGATCAACACCAGCGACGGCACCGACAGCATGATGTCCATCAGGCGCATGGTAAGGGCATCGAAGCGTCCGCCTATTACACCGGAAAAACAGCCCAGCAGGCCGCCGATAAAGCATGAGGCAAAGGCCACGAACAGACCGACACCCACCGATTGCTGGCTGCCGTACAGTACCCGGCTGAACAGGTCGCGGCCCACTTCATCAGTGCCGAACCAGTGCTCGGCGGAAGGCGGCGCCAGGCGCTCGGCAAGGTTCAGGGTATTGGGGTCATGGCTGGCCAGCCAGGGGGCGAAAATCATGCACATCACCACCATCAGGGTGATCAGCAGGCCTGCCATGGTCAGCGGGCTGCGGCGGATCTGCCAGGTCAGGTAAGTGAATTTTTCACGCCATTGCGGGCGCGGTATTGCGGTCAAAGGCACGGACATTTCAATTCACCTCGCCGATGCGCGGGTCGATCACGCGGTACAGCAGATCGATGGCCATGTTCAGCAGTACATAGATAAACGACACCAGAATGGCGAAGCCCATCACCGCCGGGAAATCCAGGGACTGGATCGACTTGACCACATAGGCACCCATGCCCGGCCAGGCGAATACGGTTTCGGTCAGGACTGCACCGTAGAGCAGGTCGCCGAGGGTCAGCCCGAGCACCGTGACAGAAGGGATCAGTGCGTTGGGCAAGGCGTGGCGCAGGATCACGGTCCATTTCGACAAGCCATAGGCGCGGGCGGTGCGGATATAGTCCTCGCCCAGCTGGTCGAGCATGGCAGAACGAATTTGCCTCGAGATAACCCCAAGGGTCACAAAGCCCAGGGTGGCTGCGGGCAGGATCAGGTGCTTGAGTGCATCGACAAACAGGCTGAAGTTACCCGCCAGTAATGCGTCAATCAGGTAGAAGCCGGTAATTGTCGACGGTGGCGTCAGACCTTCGGACAAACGCCCGCCGCCAGGCAGCCAGCCGAGGTGGCCGTAAAACAGCACGATGGCGCCCAGGCCCAGCCAGAACGCCGGGGTCGAGATGCCGGTCACGGCCAGTGTGCGGGCGATCTGGTCAATGGCACGATTGTGATAGACCGCCGACAGCACACCCAGCGGCACGCCGACCAGGATGGCCAGAAACAGCGCCACCAGTGCCAGTTCCAGGGTGGCCGGGAAGAACGCCTGCAAGTCCTCCAGCACCGGACGATTGGTGCGGATCGAGGTGCCCAGGTCGCCCTGCACCAGGTCGAGCACGTAACGGCCGTATTGCTGGTACAGCGGCAAATCCAGGCCCAGTTGATGACGGATGCCGGCCACCAGCGCATCGCTGGCCCGGTCACCGGCGATCAGCCGGGCAGGGTCGCCGGGAATCAGGTGGGAAATGGTAAAGGTAATCAGCGAGACACCGAACACGACCAGTAACAGGCCAAGCAGGCGCTTGCGCAACAACGTCAGGAAGGCCATAGGGCACCTCAGTCACTCTAACGACAGAAATCCACAACCGTGCGCGCCATTGCCGGCGCGCACGCAGCAGCAGCTTTACTTGCTCATGCTGCCCAGGTTGAACACTTGCTCAAGCATGGGATTGAACACATAGCCTTTGACTGAATCACGCATTGGCAGGGTGTAGCTCTTTTGAAAGAGGTAAACGTAAGCGCTGTCGGCGAGCACTTGTTTTTGCGCCTGCTGGTACAGCTCGGTGCGCTTGCCCGTGTCGCTGGTGGTTGCCGCTTCACGGATAAGGGTGTCGACCTGGGGGTTGCTGTAGAACGAGCGGTTGCCCTGCAGACCCTGCATTTTTGAGTCGAACCAGAAGTTCATGAACATATAGGGGTCGGCGAAGTCCGGGCTCCAGGTGCCGACGGCGATGTCATAGTCGGCCTGGCCGACACGTTCGCGCAGGGTGGCGTTGGCGGTCTTTTCCAGCTTGAGGTTGATGCCCAGGGGCATCAGCGCGGCTTGCAGGGTCAGGCCGATCGGTTCCCAGTTGGCGTCCTTGTCCGAGTACATGTAGCTCAGGTTGGTGATTTTCTTCGGCACTTTGGCCAGGCTCTCGGCGGCGGCCTGCATGTCCTGTTTCATGGCGGGCAGCGAGCTGTCGTAGGCCCACATGCCGTCCGGGATCGGCCCGTTGAGCAATTCGGCCTTGCCCTTGAGAATACCCTTGACGATACCGTTGTAGTCCACGGCCTCGGTGATGGCCCGGCGCGCATCGACGTTGGTCAACGGGCCCTGCTTGTTGTTCAGGTACAGGTAGGTGACCCGCAGCGACGGGTATTCCTTGACCACCACGCCTGGTTTGCTGGCCAGTGAGCCGAGCTGGTCTTCAGGCATGTCTTCGATGATGTCCAGGTCACCGCGCTCCAGTTGCAGGCGGCGTACCGAAGGCTCGGCGATGATTTTCAGTACCACGGTTTTCAACGCCGGCTTGGCCCCGGCGTAGTGGGGGTTGGGTTCCATGGTCAGGGACTGGCCTTTCTGCCAGCTGGCCAGGCGGTATGGGCCCGAGCCTGCGGTATGGCTGGAGAGCCAGGCGTTGGCTTCAGCGCCCTTGTTGGCCACCAGCGGGTTGACGATGGACGCGCCATTGTGGGCCAGGGTAAACAGGAACGGTGCGAACGGGGTTTTGAGGGTAAAGCGGACGGTTTGCGGATCAACCACTGCGACCACCATGTCTTCCGGGAATGCACCCGACGGCCCTTGCTTGAGGGTCATCAGGCGATCGAAGGAAAACTTGACGGCGTTGGCGTCGACTTCAGTGCCGTCATCGAACTTGTTGCCGGTTTTGAGCTTGAACTCCCAGACCAGGTTGTCCGGCGACACAGTCCAGCTCTCGGCCAGGTCACCCTGGACTTCGGTGCTGCTTTTTTCGCCGTCGGTCTTGTAGCCCACCAGTCGCTGGTACGACGGGTAGGTGATGGTCCAGTCGTTGTTGTCGAAGGTCACGGCCGGGTCCAGGGTCTGCGGGTCGGCAGGCTTGCCGATAATCAGCGTGTCCTGGGCGGTGGCCGCGGTTGCGGCTTGCCAGGCCCCTAGGCTCAGGGCGGCGCAGAGCAGGCCAGGCAGCAGTGAGCGGGTACGTGAAGCGGTGGTGCGGGTCACGGTATCAGTGAGGGTCATGCCGGTTTCCTTCAACATTTGATGTCTGGAAGTAGGTTTATTTTTGGAATCTATAACCGGGCAGTAGCAGGTCAAGCAGGTGTGCAGCGTTTTCTTGTTGTCTTCAAACAGTGGCGCTGGCCTCGAAACTCTGTGGTTTCGTGGGCCGTATCATTCGTTGATCAGGGGGTAGTCGTCGGCGTTGGGCAACTCGTAATGCCACCACTCAGTGGCAATTGCGTGGAACCCGGCGATCAGCATGATGCCCAGCAGCAGCAGGCGATTGCGCTGCACGTTGACCGGCAGGTCGGGGTAGAACTGATGGGACTGGTCTTGCATCGCGTCAAAGGCGGTGCCCATGTCCAGCGGCTGGCCGTCGCTGTCCACCAGGGTCAGGTCCACGGCGACGCCGCGGCTGTGATGGGAGCCCAGGTGCGGGTCGCGCACGTAGTCGCCATTGGGCAGGGCTTCCCATAACAAAAACTGTGCATAGGGCGGTCGGTAGGCGTCATAGATACGCAGGGTAAAACCCGCCAGGCTGGCCAGCTCGACGGCCTTGCGCAAGCACTGGGCGGCATCGCGATGCAGCTGGCAGCGGGCGTTGGGGTAGATCACTTTGCCGGCCAGGTTGTCGGCGGTGGCATAGATCATCTCGATCTGCACCTGGTACTGCTCGGCATCGATATCAACGAGCGGGCTCGGGCTTGCAACGCTTTGGTTCACACAAACACTCCAGTGCTGTTTTGTTTTGGGCGAGGGGCTCAGCCTTCGAACTGGCCGAAAGCTTTTTGCAACTGACGGTTTTTGGCCAGGCGTGCATCCAGATGCTCGCCGTATTTTTCCGCGACGGCCGACACCAACAGGTTAAGCAGGCACGCCAGGGGGGCCGGTGAATCCCAGAACTGGCCAACATCGGTCTTGATCTGCAACAGATCCAGGGTCGGGTAGTCACGGGCCCAGGGGCACTGCAGATCGGTGATCAGGGCCAGCGGTAAATCGTTGTCGATGGCGGCGTCACAGAAGGTCTGGGTGACGCTGGAATAGGCGCGAAAATCGGCAATGATCGCGTAGGGGTTGGCAAAGCCGGAGTTCAGGGTTTCGGCATAGATGCCGGAAAGGCCGTCAACGTAATAGACCTTGGGGCGGATGTATTCGAGGTGGCTGTGAAACGCGGTGAGAATCCCGCGGGTGGACTGGATGCCGAGGATAAACACCGCATCGGCTTGATGAATGCGCTGCACGATACGGGCAAAAGCGTCGCTGCGGGCCAGGCCGTAAACCTGCTGGATGGCCTCGAGTTCGCGGTGCATGGAGCGTTCGAGGGCATCGTCGTTGGTGTTTTCGGCGCGAAAGGCGCCGATGCGGTCGGTGATCAGCCAGGAGCCGGGAGCGTCACCGCGCAGGCTCTGCTTGACCTCATCGAGGTTCTGATAACCCAGCGAGCGCAAGAACCGGCCTACGGAAATGCCGCTGGTGCTGGCCTGCTGGGCAATGCTGTCGGCAGACTCGAACGGCAACTGCTGCGGATTGCCCAGCAAGTAACTGGCGATGCGCTTGCCGGTGGGGGTCAGGTTGGAAAACTCATGTTCCAGCAACTGAAGAAAACTGTTCTTTTCCGGGGACATAGGAGCACGCCAAGCATGTGATTGTTATCGGCGTGTCATTTTCTCGCCTTCTGTTAGCAACATAACATTTGTTTTCGAAACAACACAATGTCTTTTCTGCGGGTTGCGTTTTTTCAGCAATGGCGTGTTTTTAACGGTTGCAACGAGCACCCTCGGGGGTCGCCTGGCAGTCAGAGCGCGATGCCCCTTTGACCGGATGTAAATCTCGGTCATCACGACCGTTGTATGCCCCAGCTGGCCACTGAGCCTGAGTCGTATCTCGGCGGTGTGCTTATCGTATTGCTGGTGGTGCTGACCGGTGATGAGCAGGGAGTCCAACTCTGGAGCTGAGTCCTAAGAGGATCGTGTTTGTAGCGATTTTTATCAGCCGTTCCTGGTGTGTGGTTTTATATTGTAAATGCATTTACAATTATTTTTACCCTACAGACGCAAGGCAAAGGCCATGGAAATCAAAGAGTCTATTGAAATCAGATCGACCCCCGCGCAAGTGTTCCGCTTGTATAGGGATGCGGGACGGTGGGCTGACTGGGACCCAGAAGTGAGTAGTGCCAGCTTGCCTGGCGGTCTCAAGTTGGGAGCCAAAGGTTGGCTTAAACCCAGGGTAGGGCCCAAGGCTGGCATTCAGATTGTTGAGATGACCGAAGAAAAGTCGTTTTCGGCGCAAAGCCGTTTGCCGTTATGTCGCATGGAATTCGGGCACCTGCTCACGGAAAAAGAGGGGGGCACTGTCGCAACTCACTGGGTTGAATTCTCCGGGCCATTGAGCTTTCTGTTTCGATACCTGATAGGTAGATCCATCCAGGCAGCGTTACCCAATACGATGCAGGGGCTTAAGAAGTCCAGTGAAGCCCGGGCAAGCTCCCTATGAGTGTGAGCAAGGACGGCGTCGAGGAGAACTGGAGTGGTTCTGCCTTCGCGGGGCCAAGCGACAGCCCTGGATTCAGACTCTGGCGCGACTTTTTGGACTGGCAGCGTCAACTTAATGTCCGCTTGAAGCCCTTGGGACTTACCCAGCCACAGTTCGCTATCCTGGCTGTAAGTGGTTGGCTGACTAGAGAGGGCGAGCAGGTGACTCAGCATGGAATCGCCAGTTTTACCGGTATGGATCGCATGCATATTTCGCAAATCATATCCCGCTTGGGTAAGGACGGGCTTATTGAAAAGCAAGTGAACCCGCAAGATCATCGCGCAAATCTGGTGTCACTTAGCGAAGAGGGCCACCGACGATTGCGTGCTGCTATGCCGATTGTTGAAGGCTTCGACAGAGAGTTCTTTCTAACGCGCAACACCTGATTACCTGTCTGGAAATCAGGTGTGATAACCCCCGAGCCCGGCCTAGTGCTGGGCTTTGTGTTTGCGCAGGAGAATGACGCCCGTTTTGGCAGGAAGGCAGAGAAGGGGTAAAAAACAGAATTGCGGAGCGGTCTGAATTTTTGCAGAGCAAAAACAAAGGGCCTGCACGAAGAATCTCATGCAAGCCCTTGATTTGTTTGGTGCCCGAAGCCGGAATCGAACCGGCACGTCCTTACGAACGGGGGATTTTAAGTCCCATGCGTCTACCAATTTCGCCATTCGGGCGGTAGCGCTATAAAGCGGGTCACGAAGGAAGGTGCTTTAACAAAGAAAGTACTCAAGAGCCTGCGCAACAGGTGGACGAATATATAGAGCCTGCGCTCATGAGGCAAGGTCGATAGTGTCCATTGTGGTACATTTTTTTTCTCCGTGCCTGGGTAAAACCGTCGAAAAATCATAGATATATGCACCACGCCGGGGGTGTCCCCGCTGTGTTGAGGGTATTTGCAGCGCTGTTGCGGCGCGTATTCCCGAGTAGGCTAGGCTGCTTGCACAGCTGGGACATGAGTGGGCGTGATGAATACGAGTGTGATTTACGCATTGGCAGCGGCAGCGCTGTTCGGGGCCAGTACGCCATTGGCCAAGCTGCTGGGTACCGAGGTATCGCCGGTGATGCTGGCCGGGCTGTTGTACCTGGGCAGTGGCTTGGGTTTGCTGTTGGTGCGCTGTGTACGCGATCGGGGCTGGAAGCCCTCGGGTCTGGGTGCCGGTGAATGGCCCTGGCTGCTCGGCGCAATTGTATTTGGCGGGATCCTGGGCCCCGTGGCGTTGATGTTCGCTTTGACCCTCACCAGCGGGGCGACGGCTTCGTTGATGTTGAATCTTGAACCAGTGCTCACGGCACTGCTGGCCTGGGTGGTGTTCAAGGAAAACGCAGACCGGCGAATCGTGCTGGGGATGCTGGCAATCATTGCCGGCGGCGTTGTGTTGTCCTGGCCATCCGGGGCATCTGCGGCGGTGTCGCTTTCCTGGCTTGGGCCATTGGCGGTGGGGTTTGCCTGTTTCTGTTGGGCGGTCGATAACAATCTGACGCGCAAGGTATCTGCTTCTGATGCGCTGTATATCGCGGGCGCCAAGGGCCTTTTCGCGGGGTTGGTGAACTGTGCGATTGCATTGGCTTTGGGGGCGAAGGTTCCGTCGTTTGGGGTACTGAGCCCGACCCTGCTGATCGGTTTCCTGGGCTACGGTGTCAGCTTGGTGCTGTTTGTCCTGGCATTACGCGGCCTGGGGGCGGCGCGCACCGGGGCGTACTTTTCAACGGCACCTTTTCTGGGGGCGGCAATTTCCATTGTGCTGCTGGGCGAGTCAGTATCGCTGCTGTTCTGGCTGGCTGCTGGCTGCATGATTGTCGGGGTCTGGCTGCATCTGACCGAGCGCCATGAGCATGAGCATTTACATCAGCCGCTGGAGCACTCCCATCGCCATACCCACGATGAACATCACCAGCATGAGCATGCCGCAGATATTCCTGCGGGCAAGGCTCACAGTCATGCACATCAGCATTCGGTCATCAGCCATAACCATCCGCATTTCCCGGATATCCATCATCGCCACCGGCACTGAGCCATTGCGTTTTAAACCCTGATTTCAATGGAGCTATGGATCGCGCATGTTTGAACATATTGACTTCAATTACCTGCTGGCAACGTATGGTTACCTGGCCATTTTTATCGGCTGTTTGCTCGAAGGTGAAACCATTCTGATCCTCGGGGGGATGGCGGCACACCAGCATGTCCTCAAGCTGTTGCCGGTGATTGGTTATGCCAGCCTGGCGGGGATGCTGGGTGATCAGTTGTTGTTCTGGCTCGGGCGTTATTTCGGTGCTCGCCTGTTGCCCCGCCTGCACAAACAGCAGGCCGCTATTGATCGCGTGACGCAGTTGATTGGCCAGTATCCGACGGTGTCCATTTTTTCGGTGCGGTTTTTGTATGGCATGCGCCTGATCGGGCCCATGGTGATCGGTGCCAGCAAGGTCTCGCCATTGAAGTTTCTCTGCATCAATGCCGTGGGCGCGGCCGTGTGGGCAACGCTGTTTGCCAGTGGCGGCTATTGGGCCGGGGAGTTTCTCGAAGGCGTACTGGGCGACCTTAAGCCCTATCGCTTGCCGATTGCCCTGGGCGTGGTCGCATTGATGGTGGTGGTGGCCGTTGCCCGTCACTACAGGGCGAAAACCAGGGCGAAAACCAAAGCGGTCAAATCACTTTGACAGCCCGGCCAATAAACTGGATCGGCCCTGTCGGCTTGCCTGTTGTCGAACCGTTGGGGCCTTCCAGGGTCAGCTCGAAAAGTTGATTGGGCGACAGCGGCGGCAGGCGATCCAGTGGCAGTGACAGCACTTGTCCCGGCTTGACCAGCCCCAGGGACACCGGCCCGGCCCAGTCGTCGGCCTTGGTCCAGAACTCCAGGGCCTTGTCGCCGGGCACTTGCGCGACGCCAAGGGGGATCAGCTGGATGTGTTCACGATCGTTGGCCTGGATGACCCAGCCGGGTGCCTGACTTTGTGGTGCCACCAGAACCACCACATAGGCGGGCGGTGAGATGGCTGGGGTCACGGACCACAATGCCACGCCCAGTGTCAGCGTTGCGGCCAGGCCTGCGGCCGTCAGGCCGCGCCACAATGGCAGAAGGTTCCACCAACCAGTACGGGCCTGTGTTGGCAGGGCTGGGACATTCAGGGCGTTCAGGCTGCGCTCGATTCTCGGCCACAGCCGCTCTGAAGGCTGTTGCGCCGGGGCAAGGTCGTTGAGGGGCAACAGTCGCGCTTCCCAGCGATCGACTGCGGCCTGCAGATCAGGCTCATGGGGCAGGCGTTGCTCAAGCGCACGCCGTTGTTGCCCATTGAGCGTGCCCAGCACGTATTCGCCCGCCAAGGCATCGAGATCGGCCGGGTCGCTATTGTCAGGTGTAAAAGTCATCCCATGCACTCGCGCAAGGCGCTCAGGCTGCGTTTGATCCAGGCTTTTACGGTGCCCAGAGGGGTGTCCAGTTTGTTTGCAATTTCTGCATGGGTATAGCCGTCAACATAGGCATGCACAATGCAGGAGCGTCGGGCCGGGTCGAGTTGCTCAAGGCAGCCGTATATGCGCTCGCAGCCATCCGGCCATTGCAGTGGGTCCTGCGTCTGGTGGCGCCCGTCGAGAGTGGCCAGAGGTTGCAAGGCCAGTTCGCTGCTTTCGCTGACTTGAATTTCCAGGCGAGTGTCGCGCCTGCAGTTCAGGGCCAGATGCCGGGTCAGGCTGAAAATCCAGCCTCGTGCAGAACCGCGCCCGGGATCGAAGCTGGCGGCGCGCATCCAGATTTTGATAAAAGCGTCATGCACGATGTCCTCAGCCAGTGCGCTGTCGCGGGCAATGCGTTTGGCTACCCCCAGCAAGCGCGCGCTTTCCTGGGCATACAGGGCCACCAGCGCCTGCTGCTCGCCGCGGGCGCAGGCCAGCAGGCAGGCTTCATAGTCAAATAGTGGCTCAGGTAGTGTCACTGTGTTCCGCCGTTGCAGATGGGACATCTCCGGTCATTGCCCGGTCTCCATCGAAGCAGCGTAGACGATGTAACGCATTAGCGGCTGGCCCAGAAAATGTAATCGGCCTGGTATGGCACTACTTGTCGCTGGCCCTTGTTGGCGGCTGTGCAGGCGCTGGCAGGTGCCGCACCGCCCTTGAGTGCCACACGCTGGATGTAACTCACACCGTTCATGGCACCTTTGCCCTCTGCAGGATTGGCCTTGACCAGTTGATAGGGCAGGTTGCCAGCCCCGGCAGGGGCCACTGCGAGCTGGGTGCCGGTGACTTTGGAACCGTCCAGGGCTTGCCAGGTCGCGGGCGGGCCAAAGTAGCTACCAACTTGTTTACCAGTTGTGTCATTGAGCTGAGCTTTTGGGCCTACAAAAAACCACTCCATTTCGCCTGGAGTGCTGGCTTTTTCTTTGCACTCATATCTGATTTCGCCTACACCAACTGTTGTCATTGCCATCTTGTGGCCGTCGGGAACTCTAATGTTTTCGGGCAAGTTCGACTGTGCCCAGGCGCCTTGGGCTGCCACCAGCAGCATGGCGGCAAGTGTCAGGCTGGCATGGCTGATCAAAGGTTTTGCGTTCATGTTCCGATCTCCTGATGGGATAACAGCACGCTGCTGTTACGGGTACTACCCGCAGCAGGAGGATTTGGATGCAGTTGCAAAAAATAAACTTGAAAGGCAAAGTCCGGGAACCCGGTTGCGTGACGGATCCCTTGGCCTAAGCTTGGGAATACAGGCTCAACGCCAAGGGTTTCAAGGCATTGGCAGCACGTTCGCGAAGCCGGTCCGATAATAAAAGGAGATCTGGATGTTTATCCGTTTATTGATCCTTGCTTCTGTGCTGGTTGCAGGCACGGTGCAGGCCGTTGAAGTTCCAAGCCCGCTTGAACAGGATCGCGGCAAGTTTCGCCCGCTGGTAGTGGTCGCCCGTGCAGATGCCGACCCAACCCTGGTCAACCTCAAAAAAGCCCTTGAAGATCCGGCCAACAAGCAGGCTTTTGACCAGCGCAATATGGTGCTCTATACGATTGTGGGCATTACAGGCAAACGCGATGGCAAGGACCTTGAACCCCAGAGCACCATGTCGCTGATTCGCGGGCTCAAGCCGGGGATGATTATCGACAAGGCCAAAGTGATCCTGATCGGCAAGGATGGGGAAAAGAAAGTCGAGACAGTGGGGGATGTTGACCTGGCCGAGCTGTTTAAAACCATCGATGCCTTGCCCGCTGCCGAAAAGGAAACCCAGGCACCGGTTGCGGTGGAGACGCCGGCCAAGGGCGCAGCCGCTGGCAAATCGACAAAGCCCGCCAAACCGGCAAAAGCGGCTCAGACCCTGGATGACTGAACACCAGCCAAAAAAAGGCCCGCTGGGGGAAGCGGGCCTAAATGGGATTCACTAAAGGAGTGGATCCAATCTAGGCGCAGCGATGTGAAAGTGATGTGAAAATTGCGCAGTCAAATCATTTGATCGGGCAAATGTGTGTGGTCAAAATAATGGCCATCTGTAGCGCAATTCCGGCTCGGTAATCCGATAGTGTGAACACACCGCTCACCAGACTGCCGGATAACAAGATGCCGTTTTCCCTCGAACTGATTTCTGCCTTCGCACTCTTTGCCTTTGTGTCGTCCATCACCCCCGGCCCCAACAACACCATGCTGCTGGCATCGGGGGTCAACTTCGGCTTCAGGCGCACCATCCCCCATGCTCTGGGCATCAGCTTCGGCTTTATGTTCCTGGTGCTTGCGGTTGGATTGGGGTTGGGGGGTGTATTCAAGACCGTGCCCATGGCCTACACCGTTTTGCGTTATCTGGGGGCGGCGTACTTACTGTATCTGGCGTGGAAAGTCGCCACGTCGGGGCCGGTGTCCGAGTCGGGTGCGGCCCAGGGCAGGCCACTGGGCTTCTGGGGCGCGGCGGCGTTTCAATGGGTCAATCCCAAGGCCTGGGTGATGGCCATTGGTGCAATCACCACCTACACGCCGTCCCAGGGTTATATCGCCAACGTGTTTGTCATCGCGCTGGTCTTCGCCATCATCAACTTGCCCAGTGTCTGCGTGTGGGCCGGTTGCGGCAGTGCGTTGCGCAATGTGCTGACCCGGCCCAAGTGGCTGCTGGCATTCAACCTGACGATGGCGATTCTGCTGGTGGTGTCGCTGTATCCGATTCTGTTTGATGTTCATTGAGCCATTCCTGGCTCAGGGTGGCGGTGTCACCCAGGTACTCCAATAGCCAGCTCATGGCCGGGGAATGGTTGTTCTGTGCCCAGGCAATGCACGAAGGGCTGGCCGGAAAGGGTCGCTGCAGGCTCAGCGCAAGCAGTTGGCCCTGGTCGATCAGTGGCTGGGCCAGATGGGCGGGCACCATGCCGACACACAGACCGTCGCTCAAACAGGCCAGCCCCGAAGCCCAGTCGGGCACCATCATGCGGCGCTGGTTATCCAGGGTCCAGGTGTCGCGTTTGGGCAGGCTGCGTGAAGTGTCATCCATGCACAGTGCAGGGTAGGGGCGCAGGTGCTCATCACCCAGCAATCCGCCAATGGACGCCAGCGGATGCCGCGGGCTGGCGACGCACAGCCAGTGCAGAAAACCCATGTCGCGAAAGGCAAAGCTCCCCGCCACTGGCACTGCACGGGTGGCTCCGATAACCAGATCGGTACGGCCGTCTACCAAGGCATCCCACACACCGTTGTACACCTCGTATTGAACAATCAGTTCCACGTCGGGGAAATGCCGGTAGAAGTCGATGACCATCTGCTGGCAGCGCGGTTTTTTGATGATTGAATCCACGGCCACCCGCAACTGGCCGCTCCAGCCATTGGCAACCTGCTGGCAAAGGCGGCGGGTGCCGAGCATTTTTTTCATGACGTCGCGGGCTTCTTTGACAAACATCCGCCCGGCAGGCGTGAGTTCCACATCCCGGTGACGACGTACAAACAGCGGTACCGCCAGCCATTGCTCCAGTTGGCGCACGGTGTAGCTGACGGCGGAGGGAACGCGGTGCAGTTCCTGGGCTGCGCCACTGAAACTGCCGTGGCGGGCGACTGCATCAATTACATCCAGGGAGTATTCAGACCACATGGGTTTGCCTTCAAAAAATTCGATGCCAGTTGGCAATTATTATCGCTTCACAAGCAAATCCTCAGCTGGATAATGCGCGGCAGTCAACAAATTGTTTGATGGCAAGTTTTTGGGTGCACATGAAAAACACTTTTGGTTTTACCTGTTATCTCGCCGGGCTGAGCATGCTGGGCTACCTGGCAATGGATATGTACTTACCGGCATTTGGCACGTTGCGCAGTGAACTGGGGCTTTCAGCCGGTGCGGTGGGCGCGAGCCTGAGCATCTTTCTGGCCGGGTTCGCGATCGGCCAGTTGCTCTGGGGGCCGTTATCGGACCGCCTGGGGCGCAAACCGGTGTTGTTGGCGGGGTTGTCGCTGTTTGCCCTGGGGTGCGCGGGCATGTTCTGGGTGCAGGACAGTGTGCTGCTGTTGAGCCTGCGGTTTATTCAGGCCATCGGCATTTGCGCGGCGGCAGTAACCTGGCAGGCGCTGGTCATCGACCGATATCCGCCTGACCAGGCCAACCGCGTGTTTGCCGGGATCATGCCGCTGATGGGACTGTCACCGGCACTGGCTCCTTTGCTGGGGGCCGTGGTACTGAGTCACCTGGGCTGGCAAGCGATTTTTGCGGTATTGCTGGGCCTGGCGGTGTTACTGATCGTACCCACGTTGCTGCTCAAGGAAAAACCCCGTGTGGCGCCAAAGGCAGTTAAAACCGGGGTGAGCTATTGGCACCTGCTGTGCACGGCTAAATTCAGTGGCAACGTCATGATCTTCGCCGCATGTTCGGCCAGCTTTTTCGCCTGGTTGACGGCCTCACCCTTTATTTTGGGCGATATGGGTTATAGCCCAAGCGATATCGGTTTGAGCTACGCGCTGCCTACTGTGGCATTTATGGTGGGTGGTTACAGCTGTCGCAGCGCGTTGCAGCGGATCAGTGGGCGGGCGTTGTTACCCTGGTTGCTGGTGGCTTACTGCGCAAGCATGGTCGGGCTGTATGGGGTTGCGACCCAGACCGTGCCGACGCTGACCACCTTGCTGATCCCGTTTTGTTTGATGGCGCTGGTTAACGGTGCGAGTTATCCGATTGTTGTCGCGAGCGCACTGATGCCATTTTCGGAGAACTCAGGCAAGGCGGCGGGTTTGCAAAATACATTGCAGCTTGGGTTGTGCTTTTTGGGCAGCCTGCTGGTGTCGACCTTTATCAGCCAGCCGCTGCAAATCACGGTTGAAGTAATGCTGGCTACGGCGCCGCTGGCGGTGCTGGGGTATTTTATTCAGCGACGCAAGGTGAAGGCGCAGGCATTAGTGGCGTCTTGAGGGGCAGGTCGCCCCGGTGATTTCAGCTCAACGAAAGCGCCGGATATCAATCCGGCGCGTCAGTCAAACCCGGCTATACGCTTGCACCCCCCATTCCAGCTAGGCCATTTGGACGATGTGCCTGTGACTCACCAGTCCGATTATCGAAGGAAGGTTCTGGACGCCTCGCCGAGGAGGCAGCCAGAGCATCCACGATAATAAAAAGAGGACTGGCTGCATGAACTCTGCCCAGCAACTGAATCGTGCAGCGAGGCATCGACCATGCGCTCAATAATTGGCTATCTGGTTTGCCTGATCGTCGCTGTCACCATCGCGTTTACCTTCTCTCCACGTCATGCCTCCGATGTCGCTTCGGCCCAGTTGCGGCCCGATCGTCTGCAAATCAACGGTATGTTGTATCTGGATAAGCGGGTGGTGGCCGTCGGCGAGCGCGGCAATATTTTGCTCAGCGACGATCAGGGGGGCTCGTGGCAGCCAGCGACGGTCAAGCCGCAGCGTGATCTGACCCTTACCGCACTGGTGGCGCTGCCGGATAAAAGCCTGCTGGCGGTCGGCCATGATGGCTGGATTGTGCGCTCCGAAGATGAAGGCGCCAACTGGTCAGAGGTGCGCTTCGACGGCGAAATCGCCGAGCCTTTGCTGGGCATCTGGAGTGCCGGCGGCAATCGTGTTCTGGCGTTCGGCAGTTTCGGCAAATTTTACCAGTCCGGGGATGACGGTCGCACCTGGCAAGCCCAGCCGCTGGAGGTGGATAGCGCTCACCTCAATGGCATGGATGGCGGAACAGACGGTCGCCGCATGGTGGTCGGCGAGCAAGGGCTGGTGCTGCGCAGCGACGATGGCGGGCACAGCTGGCACAAGCTCGAGCCGTTCTATAACGGCTCGCTGTTTGGTGTGGTACGCCTGAGCCCCGATCGTTGGGTGACCTATGGCATGCGCGGCCATGTGTTTGTCAGTCAGGACTTCGGCCAGACCTGGGAACCGGTAAAAGTCGGCAATCAATTGCCGCTCTACGGCCATGTCCTATTGCCCAACGACGGTGGCCTGCTGATTGTCGGTGCTGGCAGCTCGGTAGTACGCCTGGACGGCAAGGGTGAAATGGTCAGCGCTACGCGCTTGCCGGGGCTGGGTACTTTGACTTCGGCGGTAATGGTGGGCTCACGGCTGCTGGTAGGCGGCGAGCGCGGTGTGTTCCAGGGGACTGATGGCGGTGTTGCTGCCCTTGGAGGTGCCCGGTGAGCAGTGAAAACAGTGTTGTAAATCGCACGGTCGAGCGTATTGCCGACTTGCTGATCGTCTGGCGCAAGAGCCTGTTGGCGCTGTTTGTATTATTGACCCTGGCCCTGAGTTACAGCGCCACACACACGCAACTGGACCCGGGCTTTAACAAGCAGATCCCGGTGCGCAATGCCTTTATGGTCAACTTTCTCAACTTCAGCCAGTACTTCACGGGGGCCAACCGTTTTCTGGTCAGTGTGAAGTGGAAAGGCGAAGGCGATATCTATAACCGCCAGTACCTGGAAACCCTGCGCAAAGTCACGGATGACGTGTTTTTTATCAATGGTGTGAGCCGTGCCAGTGTGACGTCGCTGTTCACCGCCAATGTGCGCTATATCGAAATCACCGAGGACGGTTTTTTCGGCGATGTGGTGATGCCACCGCGCTTTACCGGCACGGCCGAAGACTTGTCCCAGGCCCGCAACAACGTCGCCCGCTCCGGACAGGTCGGGCGTCTGGTGGCCAATGATCTGACCTCGTCGATGGTGCGCGCCGACCTGCAGGACATGGACCCGCAAACCGGCAAATCGGTGTCCTATGCCGAGGTGGCCCAGCGGCTGGAAGATATCCGTGCCAAGTACAGCAATGATGATATCGAGATCAACATCGTCGGCTTCGCCAAGCTGGTGGGGGACGTGGTTGAAGGCCTGACGACGGTCATCGGCTTTTTTGTGATTGCCTTTGTCATCACCGCGTTGATGCTGTGGGTCTATTCACGCTCATGGCGCCTTACGGTGGTTGCGCTGGCCGTGGCGCTGCTGCCGGTGGTCTGGCTGTTGGGGTTGCTGCCGTTGCTGGGGCTGGGGATCGATCCGATGTCGATTCTGGTGCCGTTTCTGATCTTCTCGATCGGCGTGTCCCATGCGGTGCAAATGACCAATGCCTGGAAACAGGATGTACTGGCGGGCAGCTCTGCGGTGCAGGCTGCGCACGGCGCTTTTTGCAAGATCTTCATCCCGGGTTCGCTGGCGTTGCTGATGAACGCCCTGGGTTTCGGCGTCATCATGCTGATCGACATTCCCATCGTGCATGAACTGGGCGTGACCGCATGCATCGGGGTGATGCTGATGATCATCACCAACAAGCTGATGCTGCCGATCATCCTGTCGTATCTCAAGCTTGAGCCGGGGGCGATGGCCCAGGGGCTCAAGGTGCAGGGCAAGCACGCGCTGTGGTGGCGGCTGTCGGCGCTGGCCGAGCCAAAACCGGCGCTGGCGGTGTTTGTGGTCAGCCTGCTGCTGCTCGGTGTCGGTGCCTGGAAGGCCCGGGATCTGGCAGTGGGCGATATCGGCGTGGGTGCGCCGGAGCTGCGCGCCGATTCGCGCTACAACCAGGACAACCAGAAGATCATCAACAGTTATTCGATTGGCCTGGATGTGATGTCGGTGTTCGTGCAGGTCAAGGGCATCGAAGAAGGTTGCCTGGCACCGCAAGTGATGCGCGCCATTGAATCATTCGACTTCCAGATCCGCAGCGTGGCGGGTGTGCAGTCAGTGCAGAGCGTGGCGGGCATGGGTAAAGCCGTGATTGCCGGCAATAACGAAGGCAACCCGCGCTGGTCGGCGATCCCCGGTTCCGAGCGCGGCCTGAGCCAGGGCTCTCGCGCTTACATGCCGGACGACGGCCTGGTGACCGAAGGCTGCCAGCGTATGCAGATCCTGGTGTTCCTCACCGATCACGAAGGGTCGACCGTGAGCCATGTAGTGGACGAAACCCAACGCATCATCGGCGGCTTGCAAGGGCCAAACGTGGAGTTTCTGCTGGCCGGTGGCAACGTGGGGGTGATGGCGGCGTCCAACGAAGCGGTCAAGCAGGCCGAGGTGGTGATGCTCGCGGCGCTGTTCGGTTCGGTGGCGCTGTTCTGCTGGCTGACCTTTGGTTCATTGCGCGCGGTGCTGTGCATTCTGGTGCCGCTGGCCATCGTCGCGATCCTGTGCAACGCCCTGATGGCGACCCTGGGCATCGGCCTGAAAGTCGCGACCCTGCCAGTGATGGCACTGGGTGTGGGGGTGGGAGTCGATTACGGGATCTATCTGTACGAGCGGATTGCCCATGAAATGGCTGACGGCAAGGATCTGCGCACGGCGTTCTACCAGGCCATGTGCCAACGGGGTACGGCGGCGGTGTTTACGGCGCTGACCATGTCCATCGGCGTGTGTACCTGGGCCTTTGCTCCCCTGAAGTTCCAGGCTGATATGGGTGTACTGCTGTCCTTCATGTTTCTCGTCAACGTGCTCGGCGCAATCTTTTTGCTACCGGCGCTGGCGGCCTGGTTCAATTTGGCACGACCGTTGGTCAAGGTCAAAACCCGCCCGGCGCAAGCGACCGCCGGGCATTATCCGCTCAAGCCGAGCGTTGCTGCGAAGGACTCTTCAAACCGCTGAAGCAGACAGCTTGCCGGGCTTGTATGACGGCAGGCATACAGACACACTGAGTCGCTTTTGCACAGCTTTACGGATGTGGTGCAAAGGTTAGCCGCTAGTCATAAGAACAATAAAAAGGGCCGGTCATGAACCTGGCCCGAAGCGAGGATAAGTCCGTGGATACAGTGACCTTGAATCACCAGACCCTGGCCGGTCTGGGGCTTGAACTGGCCGATTACGATCAGATGGTCGGCAGCTTTTATGACGGTGCCCTGGACCCCAAAATAATGGGTCGTACCTTGTGTACCGTGCGTGGCATGTTCCGGGCCAACTACGCAACCCTGATCCTGCGAGTGCCCGATCAGCCCGATCTGGGCTTGATGATCGTTGCCGGAGATATCGAAGGCGAGGGCGAGCTGACCTATCAAACCTATCCGCAAACCAATACCCCCTTTGTCGGGCAGGCGCTGGACCAGGTATTTACCGTCGAAGACCTGATGAGCGAGAGCGAGTGGGTGCAGTCGGCCTATTTCAAGGCCTACTGCGGTCCGCAGAATGTCTATCACGTGATGGGCGCCGACATTTCCACGCCCGATGGCGGCAAGCTGCGGTTTCGCATCACCCGGCCAAAGTCTTCCCCGGCTTTCTCCAGTGCCGAGCGTGCCCTGTGCAGCAGTTTTCTGCCGCATTTGCGCCGCGCCCTGCATCTGCACAACCTGCTCGATCGCAGCGAGTCCATGAGCGAGTTGTACGCCCAGGCCATCAGCCGCCTGTCGGTGGCGACCATCGTGCTCGACGAAACCGGCAAGGTTCTGCGCCTCAACCCGGTGGCCGAAGAAATTCTCAAGAACGCTGATGGACTCAAGTTGGTGGGGGGCAGGCTGGAAGCCACTTACCCCAGCGACAACCGCGAGCTGCAACGCCTGGTCAAGCACGCTTTCAGCCAGGAAGTGCGTGAGGGCGGGGCGACAGCCGATGCGATGTCCGTGACCCGACCTTCGGGTCAGGTCAGCCTGGGGCTGGTGGTCGAGGCCATTCCGTCGCTGGAGTGGGCCGAAGGCAAGAGCAAACCGGCGGCAGTGATCTATATCCGCGACTCGGTAGGCAAATCGCTGGCCAGTGAAGTGGTGACCAAACAACTGTTCAACCTGACCAAGGCCGAGACGGCGCTGGCGATGGAACTGGCCAACGGCTTGTCCCTGGAGGAAGCGGCGGAAAACCTGAATATCCGGCGCAACACCGCGCGGGCGCATTTGCGTTCGATCTTCTCCAAGACCGGTGTGCGCCGCCAGACCGAGCTGGTGAGGATTTTGCTGAACAGCGTGGTCGCGTTGGGAAAGCCCAAGTGCGCCTTGCGAGCGGCTGAGTCCGTGGTGGTGCCGGCGCCACAACTGGCGCGTCCGGTTCGTAAAAGCGCTTAAGGATTTATGCCCGCCGGCGAGGGTGTTTGCGCCACCGCCGGTTTTTCGTCAGCCAGGCCGCCTGCGCCTGCATCATCAAGGAAAGTCTTATGCCAGTTACTGCTGTCAGCGGTTCCGCTTCCGGGATCGGCGCCGCCGTGTGCGCGCAATTACGAGCTGCGGGCCACCGGATAATCGGAATTGACCGTGGCAATGCCGAAGTGGTCGCTGACCTTTCGACCCGTGCCGGGCGCCAGGCGGCAGTGGCGCAGGTGCTTGAGCAATGCGGCGGGGTCCTCGACGGGCTGGTGTGCTGCGCCGGGATCGGGGTGACCGCACCTTCCAGCGGCATCGTGCTGGCGGTTAACTACTTTGGCGTCAGTGAACTGCTTGATGGCCTGGCCGATGCGCTGGCCAAGGGGGAGAACCCGGCTGCACTGGTGATCGGTTCAGTGGCGGCCACCCATTCGGGTGCCGAGCAGGAACCAATGGTTGCCGCGATGCTCGCCGGTGACGAGGCGAAGGCGTTGGAACTGGCCAATGCCCTGGGTCAGACGCACCTGGCCTATGCCGGTTCCAAGTATGCGGTGACCTGTGCCGCACGGCGCAAGGCGGTGCAATGGGCCCCGCAAGGTATCCGTTTGAACGTGGTTGCACCGGGCGCGGTGGAAACCCCGCTGCATCAGGCGGCCAAGGACGATGCGCGGTTTGGCAAGGCCGTACGTGAGTTTGTCGCACCACTGGGGCGCTCGGGCACTCCTGAAGAACTGGCCCGGGTTGTGGCTTTTGTGCAATCGGCGCAGGCCAGTTTCATGACCGGCAGCGTAGTGTTTGTCGACGGCGGCATGGACGCAATGGTGCGTACACAGCGTTTCTGACCGCTAAGGGGCTTTTATGAACAAAGTGGCATTTATTACCGGCGCCAGTCGCGGCATTGGTCGTGCAACCGCGCTGGCCTTTGCCCGTGCAGGTTTTGATCTGGCCATCAGTGCGCGCAGCCTGGACGAAGGTCAAAGCCATGCCCACGGCTTGCGCAACCCGGATGGTACGCCGCTGCCCGGCAGTTTGAATGCCACCGCAGCGGCAATCCGTGAGCTGGGACGCAAGGCGCTGGTGGTGCCCATGGACCTGCTCGACAGTGAGTCGGTAGTGGCCGCCAGCCAGGCTGTGTTTACCGAATATGGCCGGGTGGATGTACTGGTCAACAATGCCATCTACCAGGGCAGCGATCTGAATGTACCGTTTATGCAGTTGCAGCCCGAGACCCTGGAGCGAGTCTTTCAGGGCTATGTGATGACACCGTTCTTGCTGACCCGGGCGGTGGTCAGCCAGATGCTCGAGCAGGGCGGCGGTGTGGTGATCAACGTCACCTCCGGTGCTGGAGAAACCGATCCGCCGGTGGCAGCGGGCAAGGGCGGCTGGGGTTACGCCTATGGTGCGGGCAAGGCGGCAGTGTCGAGGCTGTCGGGCATATTGTCGGTGGAACTGGGGGAGCAGGGGATTCGTGCCTATACCCTCAACCCGGGTGTGGTGACCACTGACGCATTGCGCGCCACCATTGGTGACAAAGGCGTCATTGCCCTGCGTGCAGGCTCTGCGCCGCCAGAGGTACCAGCAGCGGTGATGCTGTGGCTGGCTACCCATGAAGGGGCGGTTGATCACCAGCGCAAGACCATTCACTGCCAGCCGTTTGCCCGTGAACACGGGATTGTCGAGGATTGGCGCTAAGCGCTCCCTCACCCTGACCCTTTCCCAGGGGGAGAGGGGACTGACCGCACGCGGCTCAAAGATCACCGCAAACCAGCTCCCTCTCCCTGCGGGAGAGGGTTGGGGTGAGGGCAGCCCCTCTAGTCCATCTGAACGATGAGCCCACCCCGAACCTCGGTGAAGATCATCGGGTAAAGCGCCCTGGCCCTTAACCTGAGGAATAATAAAAATGACTAAACTCGCACACATCCACGTCGAGAATGCTTTGTCGCCCCGCTATGGTCGCGGCTGGCATTGCCTGGGCGAGGCAGACGAGTACCGTGATGGCAAGCTACATACCCTGAATGTGTTCGGCTCGCGACTGTTGGCATTTGCCACGTCAAAGGGCGAGATCAGTGTGCTCGACGCCCATTGCCCGCATATGGGCGCCGACCTGTCCCAGGGCACTATCGAGAACGACCGTGTGGTCTGCCCCTTTCACCACTGGCAGTACGAAGCCAGCGGCAAGTGTGTCGAGATCCCTTACTGCAAGCGCATTCCGCCCAAGGCCAAAACCCGTGCCTGGCAGACCTGCGAGGTCAACAATCTGCTGTTTGTGTGGAACAACCCTGAAGGCAAGCCGCCCGCCGAAGATGTGGTGATCCCCCATCTACCTGAGCTGGACAGCGATGAGTGGCTGCACAGCTGGCATATGGACAAGCTGATCATCGACACCAACCCGCGCGAGCTGGTCGACAACCTGGTGGACGCCCAGCATTTCGGTCCGGTACATGGCACGCCGACCAAGTACTTCCACAATGTGTTCGAGGGGCATATCGCTCAGCAGATCTTCCATGGCGACTCCGAGCGGCTGGGCGGTGACCTGGTGGCCGAGTCGGCCTATTACGGCCCCGCGACGCACCTGACACGCATGAGCGCGGTGTTTGAAGGGCTGGAAATAAAGTCCATCCTGCTCAATTGCCACGTGCCGATCGGCCCCAACAGCTTTGAACTGCGTTTTGGCTGCATGGTGAAAAAAGTGCCGGGCTGGACCCATGAACAGAACGAAGCGCTGGCCGTGGATTATGTGCAGCGTAACCGCGACTCGTTCTATCAGGACGTTGATATCTGGACGCACAAGGTGCGCATCAACAACCCGGTGCTGGCCGAGGGCGATGGTCCGGTCTATCAGCTACGCGAGTGGTACCAGCAGTTTTTCACCGACGAAGAGGGCGTGCCGGCAAGCATGGCCGAGCGTCGTGAAATCACCACGGTGGATAACCGCTGATTGATTGCCTGAGCCACGGGCCGCGCCGCTGGCGCTGCCTGTCCAGCGGCAAGTTACTGCTGGCTTTTTGATCCGTGCTGCTTAAGATGGCCGTCATCGATACGTCATCGGGCATGGAACAGGGCCAATGCTGAACAAGGACACCATCTCCATTCATCTGGTGCGTGAGGCGCTGCTGCAAAGCTGTGCGCCGGGCAGTGCCACCGATGAAGTGCTGCACAAGGTCGGCATCGCGCGCGAGTTGCTTGACCAGCCGGATGCCCGTGTACCGGCCATGGTCTATGCGCGGATGTGGCGGTTGCTGGCGCGGCGCCTGGACGACGAATTTTTTGGCATGGACCCGCGCAAGTTGCGGGCCGGCAGCCTGGAGTTCATGTGCCGCTCGGCCATGGCGCAGCCAACCCTGGCCCGGGGGCTGGAGGTGGTACTGGGGTTTCTGTCGTTGATGCTGGAGCGTTTGCCTGCACGCCTGGTGCGTCAGCAAAGCGTGGCCGAGATTGTCCTGCACGAGCCTGAGCAACAGGCCAGCCGTGGCTTTACCTACTTTGCCTACTGGATGATCGTGCACGGTGTGGCCTGCTGGCTGGCCGGGCGCAGGATTCCGATTCTGGCCATTGAGCTGCGTTGTGCTGCGCCCGATTACTGCGAAGACTACGAAGTGATGTTCTCCGAGAACCTGCGTTTTGAGCGGCCACGCACGCGGATGATTTTTGCCGCTGATTGCCTGGATGCACCGATCAAGCGCAGCGATCAGGAGTTGAAACGGTTTTTGGCCGAAGCACCGGCCAATATTCTGGTCAAGTACCGCGACCCGCAAAGCCTGGCCAGTCAGATAAAACAGAATCTGCGCCAGTTGCCGGCCGTGCAGTGGCCCGAGACCCAGGGCATGGCGCAGAGTCTGTGCATGTCGGCATCGACCTTGCGCCGTCGCCTGGCGGACGAAGGGCAAACCTTTCAGGGGCTCAAGGACAGCGTGCGCAAGGAGCTGGCAATCGGCTGGCTGGCCGAGCCTGAGCACAGCTATGCCGATATTGCCCAGCGCCTGGGCTTTGCCGATACCAGCTCATTCTACAAGGCCTTTCGCAAATGGTCGGGGACCAACCCCGGGCATTACCGCGGGTTGATTTTGGGCGCGGTTTGAAAACCATTGGCGCCTCTGACTCTTCTGTCCCCTGAAGAGACTCTGTTGCCGATCAAGCCTTTTTGTGGGAGCGAGCCTGCTCGCGAACGACCTTCGCGAGCAGGCTCGCTCCCACAGTCGTCGTATATACGGGCTACAGCGTCCTGATCGAGTTGCTGATCCCGCGGGCGCACTGAATCACTGTAGAGGCCAGTTTTTCTTCGGCTTCTTCCATGCTCCAGCGGCTGCTGGGCACCACCACATGCACCGCCGCGACCGGCAGGCCGTTACTGTTGAAAATCGGCGCGGCAATGGTCATGTCACCCAGAAACATTTCTTCCTTGTTGGTGGCATAACCCTGTTTGCGGCTGATCTGCACCCGTTCAAATATGGCGTCGGCATCGGTAATTGTATGGCGTGTCAGTTCGATCAGCTGGCTGTCTTGCAGCACACCACGGATTTCATCATCTGCCAGGCCACTCAGGTAAGCACGCCCGCCACCTGTGCAGTACATCGGGATACGGCTGCCGATAGGCATATGGATCGGGATAAATTTCGGTGCGACGAAACGTGACACGTAAACCATGTCCAGTCCGTCGGGCTCGGTCAGGTTGACCGTCTCGCCGGTGATCTGGTTGAGCTCGGCCAAGTAGGGGTTTGCCACATCTACCAATATATCGGCGGCCAGATAGTTGTAGCCGATCTCCATAACTTTGGGCGTTAACTGGAAGCGCCGGCTTTGCGGGTGTTTGCGTACATACCCGAGTTCTTCAAGGGTATGCACCATGCGTTGGGCCGAGCTTTTGCTGATGCCTGCCACCAACGCTATATCTGCCAGGGTCATGGTGCGCCGCGCCGCGCCGAAACCGCGAAGTACGGCCAGGCCCTTTTCCAGTGACTGGTTGAAAAGAGGGTTGTTGTTATCGCTCATGGCGCATCCTTGGCTTGTTTCAGGCCTATAAGTATCGATATGCGATACTTATAAATCTCTTTACGATTTAAGTAAATTGGTTATAGTCGATGGCGGCATTTTGCACCAGAGGCTGCAGGGGTTGTTGAGTGCCGTATCGCAACAATAAAAGCGACCACAGGGAGATTCGCTATGCACAAACCTTTTCAAGTGCTGACGCTGGTATGCGCAATGGCTGCCGGGTTGATTGGATCAGCCAGCGCTGTTGCAGAGCCTGTCTATAAGGTCGGGGCGACAGCAACGGGCATCCCGTTCACCTTCCTCGATATCAAGAGCGGGAAAATCCAGGGCATGATGGTCGATGCGGCCGAGGCGGTGGGCAAGGCTGGCGGGTTCGACACCGAGATCCAGCAAACCACCTTTGCGGCTCTGATCCCTTCGTTGACCACCAACAAGATCGACCTGATTTCCGCCGCCATGCTCAAAACCCCAGAGCGTGAAAAGGTTGTGCAGTATTCCGATCCGATTTTCAGCTACGGCGAAGGCCTGATCGTCAAATCTGACGACCCTAAAGAATACAAAACCATGGATGACCTGGCCGGTGAAGTGGTCGGCGCCCAGGTTGGTACGGTCTTTCTCGATGCGCTGAACAAACACGGCGGCTTCAAGGAAGTGCGCAGCTACGACTCCATTCCTGACCTGATGCGGGACCTCAAGCTGGGCCGTATCAAGGCGGCATTCGGTGATCGCCCGATCATCGCCTACCAGTTGGCCCAGGGTAAAAACCCGGACGTAAAACTGTCGAGCACCTATGTGCCGGTGGTGATGGGCGACGTATGCCTGGTGATGCGCCAGGGCGATGCCGAGAAGCTGGCGCAGGTCAACAAGGGCATTGCCGCCATCAAGGCCGACGGCTCGCTGCAACGCATCATCGAGAAGTGGCAACTGAACTGATGATCCTGTGGCCCCCGTGTTGCGGCGGGTCACTTCTTGTAGCGGTGCGCAGGTAGTTTATGTTTCTCCAGGACGCGTTGGACTTTCTTCCAATTCTGCTCAAAGGCGCAGTGGTCACTGTGCAGGTCACTGCAGGTTCGTTCCTGCTCAGTTCAGTGATTGGCTTGCTGTTTGCGCTGATGATGGTTTCCAAGATTCGCGCCATCGCCTTGTTCGCCATCGGCGTGGTCAATGTGATTCGCGGGCTGCCGATCATCGTGCAGCTGTTTTATATCTATTTTGTGTTGCCCGACTTCGGTATCCAGCTCAGCGCCATGCAGGCGGGCGTGATCGGTCTGGGCATTGCCTATTCAGCCTATCAGGCCGAGAACTTTCGGGCGGGGATCCAGGCCATCGACCTGGGCCAGATCGAAGCCGCCGAGTCGTTTGGCATGCGCGGTCTGCTGATCATGCGCCGGATTGTGCTGCCCCAGGCATTTCGCATTGCCTTGCCGCCCTATGGCAACACGCTGGTGATGATGCTCAAGGACTCCTCGCTGGTGTCGACCATCACCGTGGCGGAAATGACCCGCCAAGGGCAACTGATTGCGTCTTCGACCTTTGAAAACATGACGGTCTACACCCTGGTTGCGTTGCTCTATCTGTCGATGAGCTTGCCGCTGTCCTATGGCTTGCGTCGTCTGGAAGGCCGCTTTGCGCTGCGGAGGCGTACATGAAAGCACCCTCGAAATTGATCTTGCCACCTTCCCTCTGGTCCGCTACGGCGCGCCCCGCGGCTCTGACCCAGGCACTGGCGGAAAACAAGCGGGTGGACGTGGCGATTGTCGGTGCCGGGTACACGGGGCTGGTGACTGCACTGCGCCTGGCAGAGTCGGGTGTCAGTGTCTGTGTGCTGGATGCGGGTGAGCCGGGTTGGGGCGCTTCGGGGCGCAACGGCGGGCAGGTCATCCCCGGCCTCAAATACGACCCCGATCAGTTGCTTGAGCGTTTTGGCGCTGAGCGTGGCGAGAAAATTATCGAAGCCTGCGGCGGTGCCGCAGATGAAGTGTTTTCGCTGATTCGCGAATACGGCATTGCGTGTGATGCCACGCGCAAGGGCTGGATTCAGCCGGCCTTTTCCAGCGCGACGATGAAGACTCTGGAGGGTCGTGCCCGCCAGTGGCAACAGCGCGGTGTAGCCGCCGAGTTGCTGGACAGTGACAGCGTATGCCAGCGCATCGGTACGCACAATTACGTGGGTGGCTGGGTTGACCCGCGGGCTGGCAGTTTGCATCCGCTTAACTATGCTCGCGGCCTGGCCAGGTCGGCACTGGGGCGTGGCGTGATGATTCACAGCGATAGCCAGGTGACGGACTTGCGCCGCATCGGCACGCAGTGGCAACTGACCACCGCACAAGGTCATAGCGTGACGGCCGAGCGTGTGGTGCTGGCTACCAATGGCTATACCGATGGCTTGTGGCCAGGGCTGCGGCAAACCGTGCTGGCGGCCAACAGTTTCCTGATTGCCACCCGACCACTGTCGCCGGAGCTGCGCAAAACCATTTTGCCGGGCGGGGAAGTGTGCTCCGATGCGCGGCGCCTGCTGCTGTACTTCAAGCAGGATGCCCAGGGGCGTGTACTGCTGGGTGGGCGCGGGCCGTTTGCCGAACCGCGGCGTGCCGAAGACTGGGCACACCTTGAGCGCTCATTGATCAGCGTGTTTCCGCAGTTGGCAGGCGTGGCGATCGAATACCGCTGGAGCGGGCGTGTGGCGCTCAATCATAGTGTGTTGCCACAGTTGCATGAGCCGCAGCCAGGCCTGTCGATCCTGATGGGCTACAACGGCCGCGGCATTGCGATGGCGACAACCTTGGGCAAGCATCTGGCGGCGCGAGTTTCGGGGGCCAGCAATGACTTCCCGTTCCCTGTCACGCCGATGCGCAGAATTCCCTTCCACAGCTTGCAGCGCCTGTATGTGGCGGCGGGTATCAGCTACTACCGGTTGCTGGATGCCCTGAACGGGTAAAAGCAGGGGCAAGCGTCAACAGCCTTGGCGCTTGCCGCTGATCTTCAATCCGCCTTGATCGTTGATACATCCTCGGCCCTGACCTTTATGTGCTTGCCTGCTATATCGACGAACTCATAGAAGCCATCCTTGTTGGTGGTAGTGGGCAGGTCCTTGGTCAGGTATTGCGTGCCGTTTTGCAGGGTCACAACGCTCGGGGTCGCGCAGCCTGCCAGGCCCAGCAAGGCCACTATCAGCAGGGGTAAACCGGTAACCTTGATCTTCATGCATGTACCTTGAGCTGTTCGCAAGTTGGAGATGGGTCGCGCCGAGGTTGTTCGAGCAGCCAGCGCTGGAAAGTCAGTGTGGCATCTGACAGCGTTTTTTGCCGAGAGTGCGCCGGATGATCGGCATTTGTGCTGAAAAATTCAACCGCGCCGCCACCGCGCCGTGATCCCGGTGCGGGTGGATCAGATCAGGTCGGGCACGCCCTGGAGCCATTATTGAGGTCCTGTTTGTCGACGCGACTGAGCAGGCTGGCCTTGCCGTCTTTCCAGGTCAGGGTCAACACATACAACGAGTCAAAGTCGCCACCGGACCAGTCTTCGGTCAACGAGGTCTTCTTGCCCAGCGCCTGACTGGCGACGCTATTGATCAGTTCCGGCAAGTAGCCATGGGACCAGGCGGTGTAGATCGTTGAGCTGTGATACTGGTCGTCGGTCAGCTCTTTGGCCAGTTGGCGGGTATCGTTGGCCGAATACTCCAGATTGATCGGCAAGCCCAGTTTGATGGCGCTCGGGTTGATGGTCATCAACGGCCGTACGTAGCTGTAGGCATCATCATTGGCGCCTTCTTCAACCTGGCGCGAAGGGTTGGCTGCAAACACGTAGTCAGCCTTGCCATAGCGCTGAGGCAACAGGGTGGCCAGGTCAATCGCGCGGTTCAGTCCCTGGCAGGTGAGCTGGCCGAGGCCATCGGCGGGTTTTTCCGCATGGCGCAAAAACACCAGGGTTTGCACACCGTCTACCGGCTGGGCAAAGACGTCATCCGCATGTACCGCCAGCGCAACAGCGCCGGCAATCAGTAACAGCGGGATAGCCGCCAATGCATAGGGCTTGAGTCGAGGTTTAATCCAAACAGACTGGGTCATGGGATTCTTCTGCATACATCTGTTAAGGCTGACTGGCCTGGCACAGTGGGCATGGCAGCCCCTGTGTTGATCCTTGTCATTACTGCAAACCTGAGCCTCTTATCCTTGGCAGAAGCGTTTATTAGATGCCTTTTTCACAATTGGTTCGATTTTACCTGCGCTAGATCGGTAATTGTCCTGCAGGGTGAATGCTATGGTGGCTTTTTTGTATGACAAAATCGTTCACTCTTTAGTCTGGTATTCCTACAGAGGCTTGCGCCATGCTTCCAGCGCCACTGCGAAAACCGAGCAATCCCGTGCATCTTCGAGTACGTGCCTGGCGCGGCCGGGTAGGGCTGGCCATGGTGGCGAGCCTGTCGGTGCTGGCGGGCATGACGGACGCCATCGGCTTTTTGGCCACCGGTGATTTTGTCTCATTTATGAGCGGCAATACCACGCGTCTGGCGGTGGCCGTCGGTGACGGTGACCTGCAGATGGCGTTGCGCCTGCTGCTTGCGGTACTGGCGTTTATTGTCGGTAACGCCCTGGGGGTATTGCTGGGGCGCTGGGGCGGACGGCGCGCTTTACCCTTGATGCTGGTGATTGCGGGGTTGTTGTGTGCAGCAGCTTTGCTGCCGTTTGCCAGCCAGGTGCCGGCGTTGCTGGCAGCCATCGTGGCAATGGGCATGCTCAATGCTGCGGTGGAGCAGGTCAATGGCCTGCCGGTGGGCCTGACCTACGTGACCGGGGCATTGTCGCGTTTTGGTCGCGGGCTGGGCCGCTGGCTGCTGGGTGAGCGGCGCAGTGGCTGGCGCGTGCAACTGGTGCCCTGGACCGGGATGTTGCTGGGTGCAGTGCTGGGTGCCTTGCTGGAGGCGCAGTTCGGCCTCCAGGCCCTGCTGTTCAGCGCCGGTTTTGCGGCTGTTTTGGGCGTGTTGTCGTTGCGCATACCTCGTCGTTGGCAACGGGATTACATGCCGCGTTAATCCCTCGTTTTGCTTGACCCGGGCTGCGCGTAAACTGGCGCAGCCCGGCTGCATGCCCAGCCCTACGAACAGGAGTCGTTGTGTCCAAGTCAGTCGATGACAATTCATCCCTTGCGCCATTTTCCATCGAAAGCCCGGCACCGCTATATGCCCGGGTCAAACAGGCCATAACGCAAAAAATCCGTTCAGGGGCCTGGCTGCCCAATGCCAAGTTGCCGTCTGAGAGTGAACTGCTTGCCCAGCTGGGGGTGAGTCGCATGACCATCAATCGCGCATTGCGTGAGCTGACCATCGAAGGGCTGCTGGTGCGCATGCAAGGGGTGGGCACCTTCGTCGCCGTGCCCAAGGGCAGTGCGGCGTTGTTCGAGATTCGCAATATCGCCCAGGAAATCGCTGATCGTGGCCATGTGCACCGCTGCGAAGTGATTGTGCTCGAAGAGGTCCCGGCCAAGACCACGCCGGTGTTGCCCTTTGCCCTGGACGGGGTCAAACGCTTATTCCACTCTCTGATGGTGCACTACGAAAACGAGGTGCCGGTGCAGATCGAGGAGCGCTATATCAATGCCGAGATCGCCCCTGAGTACCTGCAACAGGACTTCACCCGCACCACAGCCTATGCCTACCTGATGAACCTGGCGCCACTGACCGGCGGCGAACATGAGGTGGAGGCGATTCATGCTACTTCCGCGCAATGCCGCCTGTTGAACGTAAAGCGCAACGAGCCATGCCTGCTGATTCGCCGCCGGACCTGGGCTGCACAGGGGTTGGTGGGGTGTGCCCGGCTGGTCTATCCGGGTTCGCGCTATCGCCTGCAAGGGCAGTGCGGTAACTGAGTACTCGCGGGTGGCCCCGTGTTACTCGCGTTACTTTTGGTGCGTTTTTGTTACCTTCCCGCCTGTTTATGCCCAAAGTTGCGGCAGTTTTTTGCATTTTTTCTGTGCGCTCATATTCCGTAATAAAAAGTTCTTATTTTTTAACTATCTGATTTAAATAGCTATTTATCTTGGTTTTGTACGTTCCTGGTTGATCTCGTTCAGGTGTTGGCCCTTCACTTGCATTCACTTGTACATACAGGTTGGTATAAGTGTGCACCTTTGTGCCGCTTGAGCATTTGAGGATGTGAAAATGAACGACAGTCCGTTTACCCGACAACTGCAAGGTGTGCGTGTGCTGGATGTCAGCCGCGTGCTGGCCGGGCCGCATTGCACCGCGATGCTGGCTGATCTGGGGGCCGACGTCATCAAGTTCGAAGTGCCCGAGGAGGGCGATGACGCCCGCCATCTGGGCCCGTTTCTGGACGGCGAAAGTGTCTACTTCGGGCTGATCAATCGCGGCAAACGCAGCGTTGAAATCGATTTCAAAAACCCGGCCGACCGCCAGCGTTTCTACGAACTGGTGGCCGATGCCGATGTCGTGGTCGAGAACTTCCGCCCCGGTGTCACTCAACGCCTGGGCATCGATTTCGACAGCCTCAAGCAGCACAACCCGCGGCTGATCTACGCCAGCATCTCCGGTTTCGGCCAGCAAGGCCCGCTGTCCAGTCGCCCGGCTTATGACATCGTCGCGCAGGCCATGTCCGGGCTGATGAGCGTTACCGGTTTCGCCGCTACCGGGCCGACCCGCAGCGGCGAGGCCATCGGCGATCTGTGTGCCGGGGTGTATGCAGCCTGGGCAATCAGCTCGGCGCTGTTTGCCCGCGAGCGGCATGCCCCGGGGGCCCAGTACATCGATGTGGCCATGTTCGACGTGTTGTTCAGCCTGCAGATGACCGGTCTGTCCAACCTGTATGCAAACGGTGTGGCGCCGGGGCTGGTGGGTAACCGGCATCCGGTATCGACGCCGTTTGATAGCTATCGCGCGGCAGACGGTCAGGTGGTGATTGCAGTGGCCAGCAATCGCTTGTTCGAGCGCCTGTGCCAATGCATGGGCCAGCCGGAGCTGGCCACCGATGCGCGCTTTGTCAACGATACCCAGCGCACCCTGAATGAGCCGGCGTTACGCGCTGTTATCGAGGCCTGGACCACACAGCACAAGGTTGAACAGTTATGCGACGGCCTGCTCGATGCCGGAGTGCCGTCTTCACCGGTGTGGGATCTGGCCCAGGCTGCGGGCAGTGAACATGCCCGTGTACGCCAGTTGCAGTTCCAGCCCGAGGGCAGCGTATTGCCGCTGGTGCCGCAACCGGTGTTCTTCAATGGCCGTAAACCCCACGCCATCACCATTGCCCCCCGATTGGGCGCAGACAACGCCGCATTTGGCTTGAACAAAGCAGGAGAGAAAGCATGAACTTTGAAATGAGCGCAGAGGAAATGGCCGTAGTTGAAAGTGCCGAGCAAGTGGCGCGTGAGGTAATTCAGCCGCTGGCCCAGCACTACGATGAAACCGAAACTTTTTGCCTGGCCAGCATCCGGGCGTTGAGCGATCTGGGTTGCATGGGCGTCAACCTGCCAGAACAATATGGCGGCCTGGGCATTGGTAGCCTGGCGATGAGCCGCGTGGTGGAAGCAGTAGCGGGTGCCTGTGCCTCTACCGCTTCGGCCATGACTGCGCATTTTCTGGCCACGGACTCGATCCTGCTGGGCGGCACCGAGGAACAGAAACATGAGTGGCTGCCACGGGCAGCCAGCGGCGAATTGCTCGGTGCCTTTGCCCTGACCGAGCCTGCGGCGGGTTCCAACCCGGCGGATATGCGCAGCCGCGCCGTACGTGAAGAAGGTGGTTGGCGGGTGCGCGGCAACAAGCACTACATCACCAATGCCAGGGAAGCCGATTTTATTGTGCTCTACGTCAAGACCGACGCAGATGCAGGTCACAAGGGCATCAGTGCCTTTATGGTGCCCCGGGGCACGGCGGGCATCAGCTTCTCCAGTCCGGAAAAAACCATGGGCCTGCGTGGCAGTACCATCTATGAACTGGCGCTGGACTGCTGGCTGCCCGAATCGGCACTGCTCGGCGTAGAAGGCCAGGGGTTCAACACGGCCATGGCGGTGCTGGACCGTGGGCGGGTGGAAGTGGCAGCCATGTCGCTGGGGATTGCCAATGCCGCCCTGCAAGCCAGCCTGAGCTGGGTGCGTGAACGGCAGATCGGGCCCAAACCGCTGGCCGCTTATCAGGGCACGCAATGGCGCCTGGCTGATATGTATGCGCAGCTCGAAAGCGCGCGCATGCTGACCATGAAAGCTGCTGCCCGGCGTGACAGCGGCGAGCGTTTCAGCCTCGACTCGGCCACCGCCAAACTGGTCGCTGCCGAATGCGCCGGGTTTATCACCGATGCTGCACTGCAACTGCACGGTGGCTATGGCTACAGTCGGGATTTGCCGCTGGAGCGCTATGTTCGTGATGCACGGATCTTGCGGATTTTTGAAGGCACCTCCGAGGTACAAAAAATCATTATCTCCCGTGCCCTGCTCGACGCAGCCAGATAATCCGCCGGCCAAGGATTGGAAAAGTCTTTCCCAAAACAACACGGCGCACCCCGGGTGCCAGCCTGAAGGAACTGCTTATGTCCACGCTCAACCAAGATTCACCGCGGGCCTCGCTGGTCGAACAGCGCTCTATCGATTACATCCCTGAGTCAGAGCGCCATGGGCGTCTGTTCAGCCAGTTCACCTTGTGGTTCGGGGCCAACCTGCAAGTCACTGCGATTGTCACCGGAGCCCTGGCCGTGGTGCTGGGAGGGGACGTGTTCTGGTCGCTGATCGGCCTGCTGATTGGGCAAGTGCTGGGCGGCACCATCATGGCGTTGCATGCGGCGCAGGGGCCCAAGCTGGGCCTGCCGCAGATGATCTCCAGCCGGGTGCAATTCGGCGTCTATGGCGCCGTGATCCCGATTGTGCTGGTGTGCCTGATGTATGTCGGTTTCTCGGCCAGCGGCTCGGTGCTGGCCGGGCAGGCGGTGGGGCAACTGGTGGGGGTGAGTGACTCGTGGGGCATCCTGATTTTTGCTGCCCTGATCGTGCTGCTGACCATTCTGGGCTATCGCACCATTCACATGATCGGCCGTGTGGCGAGCGTGGTCGGCGTGCTGGCGTTTTTCTACCTGTTCTACACCCTGATTGCTCAGAATGACATTGGCCTGTTGCTGAGCAATAAACACTTTTCCCTGAGCAGTTTTCTGTTGGCGATATCGTTGTCAGCCTCCTGGCAGATCGCGTTCGGGCCTTATGTGGCGGACTACTCGCGTTACCTGCCGTCCAGCACCTCGTCGCTGAAAACTTTTCTGGCAGTGGGGCTGGGCTCTGTCGTCGGCTCGCAAATATCGATGGTTTTCGGTGTGTTTGTGGCTGCCCTGGCCGGTAGCCAGTTTGCCGGGCATGAGGTGGCCTACATCGTCGGCATGGGGGCGAGCGGGGCGATGGCGGCGCTGCTGTATTTTTGCGTGGTGTTCGGCAAGGTGACCATCACTACGCTCAATGCCTACGGCAGTTTCATGTCCCTGGCCACCATCGTCAGCGGCTTTCGCGGCAACCATGAAATCTCCAAGACCTTACGCCTGTTTTACATCCTGCTGATGGTAGGTTTTGCCACTGCTCTGGCCTTGCTTGGGCAGCATTCGTTCCTCAAGGATTTTTCGGCGTTTATTCTGTTTTTACTGGCTTTTTTTACGCCGTGGAGCGCGATCAACCTGGTGGACTTTTACCTCATCAGTAAAGAGCGCTATGACGTACCGGCGCTGTCTAACCCGAATGGCCGATACGGGCGCTGGAACCTGCGCGGTATTCTGGTCTACGCCTTCGGAGTGGTGGTGCAGTTGCCGTTTATCGCCACCAGCTTTTACACCGGGCCTCTGGTGGAACACCTGGGGGGGACTGATATTTCCTGGATCATCGGCCTGACGCTGCCAGCGCTGGTGTACTACTTCGTGGCACGCAACTCGGGGCAGTCGGTGCCGGATCAACTGATTTTGCCTGTTGAGCCCGCGACGGTTTAAGAGGTTTCCAATCAAGTAGCCATAGAGGGAGCAACAATGAAGGTGCTGGCCTGTATCAAACGAGTGGTCGATTACAACGTTAAAGTGCGCGTCAAAGCGGACAACTCCGGCGTTGACCTCGCCAACGTCAAGATGTCGATGAACCCCTTCTGCGAAATCGCCGTGGAAGAAGCCGTACGCCTTAAAGAGAAGGGCGTTGCGACTGAAATCGTCGTCGTCTCCATCGGCCCGACCACTGCTCAGGAACAGCTGCGTACCGCGCTGGCGCTGGGTGCTGATCGCGCCATTCTCGTCGAGTCCGCCGAAGATCTGACCTCGCTGGCCGTGGCCAAGCTGCTCAAGGCCGTTGTCGACAAGGAACAGCCACAGCTGGTGATCCTGGGTAAACAAGCCATCGACAGCGACAACAACCAGACTGGCCAGATGCTGGCTGCGTTGACCGGTTTCGGTCAGGGCACGTTCGCGTCCAAGGTTGAAGTGGCAGGTGACAAGGTTGCCGTGACCCGTGAAGTAGACGGCGGCGCGCAAACTGTTTCGCTGAAATTGCCGGCGATCATCACCACCGACCTGCGTTTGAACGAGCCGCGTTATGCGTCCCTGCCAAACATCATGAAAGCCAAGAAAAAGCCGCTTGAAGTACTGACGCCAGACGCGTTGGGTGTTTCGACTGCTTCGACCCACTCGACCCTGAAAGTGGAAGCCCCGGCTGCACGCAGCGCGGGTATCAAGGTCAAGTCGGTGGCTGAACTGGTCGAGAAACTGAAAAACGAAGCGAAGGTAATCTAATCATGACTATCTTGGTAATCGCAGAACACGACGGCAAGGCACTGGCTCCGGCCACGCTGAACACCGTAGCCGCTGCCGCCAAAATCGGTGGCGACATCCACGTTCTGGTTGCAGGCCAGGGCATTGGCGCTGTAGCCGAAGCAGCTGCGCAGATCGCTGGTGTGGCCAAAGTTATGGTTGCTGATAACGCGGCCTACGCCCATCAGTTGCCTGAAAACGTTGCGCCATTGGTTGCAGAGCTGGGCGCTGGCTACAGCCATATCCTGGCCGCTGCCACCTCCAACGGCAAAAACATCCTGCCGCGCGTTGCTGCGCAACTGGACGTTGATCAGATCTCCGAGATCATTTCGGTGGTTAGCGCCGACACCTTCACTCGTCCGATTTACGCCGGTAACGCCATTGCCACCGTACAGTCCACTGCGCCGGTCAAAGTGATCACCGTACGCGCCACCGGTTTCGACCCGGTTGCTGCGCAAGGTGGTTCGGCAGCGGTTGAAGCGGTTGCAGCGGTTCACGATGCAGGCACTTCGTCGTTTGTTGGCGAAGCGCTGGCCAAATCGGACCGCCCGGAACTGACCGCTGCCAAAATCGTCGTCTCGGGCGGTCGTGGCATGCAGAACGGTGACAATTTCAAGTACCTGTATGCGCTGGCCGACAAGCTGGGCGCTGGTGTGGGTGCATCCCGTGCTGCAGTTGACGCGGGTTTTGTACCCAACGACATGCAGGTCGGCCAGACCGGCAAAATCGTTGCGCCACAGCTGTACATTGCGGTCGGTATTTCCGGCGCGATCCAGCATCTGGCCGGGATGAAAGATTCCAAGGTGATCGTTGCGATCAACAAGGACGAAGAAGCGCCGATCTTCCAGGTGGCCGATTACGGCCTGGTAGCGGACTTGTTCGAAGCTGTGCCTGAGCTGGAGCAGGCGATCTAACTTCTGTAGGGGGCGGGTTCGCCCGCTCCCGCAGGAATAAAGCCATCTGCTTGCAGCACAACTTTTGCCACAATCCGTTTTGTAGTTCTATAGATGCAAGTACAAGTTCGAGTGTAGATTCCCGACGGTAATATCCCATCCTTAATTACGTTGTATCGAGGGTAAGACTATGTCGGGTAGCTTCTCCAGGAATGTAATGAATACTCTTGTGGTTGCGCTTAGTTTGGCGTTTACCGGTTCTGCACTGGCCGATACGGCAGTCAATGATCCGCTGTATATAACCGGCAACTATAAATGCACAGGGTTTGACAGTCATGACGGGGCCTTCAAGGGCGACCTGAGTGTCAAAGTGAATGAGAAATCCAGCAACTTCAGCCAGAACTTCGGCGCTTATACCTTCACGCTTGAAGTGGATCTTGGAGGCGACAAGGCCACTTATTCAGGCTACGCCGCCGCCCAGGGTCAGCAATTGGCAATGTATTTTGCCAATGACAGCCAGGAGGCCGCCACGGATCGAGGCATCGGGCTTGCGACCATTACCCGTGACCAGGACAGCAAGGGGCAATACACTACCACGCTGCACAAGTCATACTATGCGCCCGACTACAATGGCGGTGGCCATGGTACGGAAACATGCATTAAAATCCCGCAAGTTTGAAATTGAAAAAGCCCCGGAGATTATCCGGGGCTTTTTTGTACGGCCCGGCTTATCAGCTGTAGCTGTTAACTTTTACCAGGGCAGGCTCGGTTTGAGCCTTTTGCCAGGTCAGGGTCAGGGTTTGCAGCACGCGCGCCATATAGTCGCTATCGGCCGCAGCCTTCTTGCCCACGTAGCCTTGGCCACGGCGGTACATTTTGAGGTGGGCGCGCATTTGTGGACGTTCCTCCTCGAATCTGGTTTCTTCCTTGCACGACGTCACGGGATCGATACGTACATCGCCGGCTTCGCTGATCCACAGGATATGGTCGTTCAGCGTGTCTTTCTGGGCGGCGAAGAGTCGAGCCAGCTCGTTAACAGTCGGTTGGTTATTCAGGTTCATGGCTAACTCCTTGACTACTCGTTGATCTGTCTAATTGATTCGCGCAACTGCACATGCAGCGCTACGTAGTGTCCATCCAAAGCAGATCTGTCTTGAGTTCGTCATATGTAGTAGTAAAACCCGGCACTACATACAGAGCGTAAAGCGAAGGAGAGCAGCGTGAACCAGGATGCCTGAGTGACATGACGCATCAGCCACAAGCTTCTTGAGGACGTTTCGCTAGCCCCTGTCGTCTTTGACGCGGACGATCAAGCCAGGTCAGCTTCATCAATTCTGCCTTGTGGGCAGTACCTATCCCGGAACAGCCCGACAGCTCGTCGAGCATGCTTGCAACAACCCTTTCCAGCGCTTCCGGTGGGGAAGACGTCTGCATAATGCTGGGGGAAAATCGAGCCGTCAATACTTATGTAGTGATTATTTTTAGGCACTACATATGTGACTGACGGGTCGATTTTCAGCATGCCGGTCATCCCCGACAAATGCCCCAACCGTAGCCGATACCCCCGTTATTTCAGCAGTTGCCAAGGTAGGCGAGCCCCACTCAGTTGCTGTTGCGCACCCGCCCCGGGTAATTCATCACAAATTGCACATGAGCCTTTACGCCAGTGGCCAGGGTGGCATCGTCGGCGGTGAAGTAGGGGCTGTGGTTGTTCGCGACCTTGCTCATGTCCTGCCCTTCAGGCGTAGCGCCCAAAAATACGAACAAGCCCGGGACTTTTTCGGCGTAGTAGGAGAAGTCTTCGCTGGGCGACAGGGACGCCGGCAGCAACTGCACCTTGCCTGGCGCAGCCAGTTCCAGTGCCGGGACCATGGCTGCGGTCAACTGCGGGTCGTTGCTGGTGACCGGCGCATGATTGACCAGCAGCAGGCTGGCTTCGGTCTCGTAGGCACTGGCAATGCCTTGCACCAGGGGTGGCATTTTTTTCAGCAGGGTGTCGCGCACTGCCGCGCTGTTGCTGCGGATGGTGCCGGTCATTTCCACGCTTTCGGGAATGATATTGGCTGCAGAACCGGCATTGACGGTGCCAACACTGATCACGCCCATCCCCTGGGTCAGATCAGCCCGGCGGCTGACCAGGGTTTGCAGGCCGTTGATAATGCCTGCGCTGGCTACTACCGGGTCGACGCCGCTCCAGGGGGCCGAGCCATGGGTTTGCTGGCCTTTGACGATGATGCGAAAACCGTCGCTGCTATTGAGCACGGTACCGGCCTTGTGATACAGATGACCGGTGGGGTAACCCGCCATCACATGCACGCCGAATATGGCTTCGACCTTGGGGGAGTCCAGGGCGCCGTCGCGGATCATCGCCTGGGCACCCACCAGGGTTTCGGTTTCGAATTCGTCCAGGTCTGCCGCGCCTTCTTCAGCGGGCTGGAACAGGAATACCACGGTGCCGGCGACCTGATCGCGATGCTCGGCCAGCACTCTGGCTGCACCCAGCAGCATGGCGGTGTGGGTGTCATGGCCGCAGGCGTGCATCACCGGTACGGTCTTGCCCAGGCGCACTCCCGTGGCCGTGCTGGCCCAGGGCAGGCCGGTCATTTCCTTGACCGGCAGGGCGTCCATATCGGCGCGCAGGGCCATCACCGGGCCAGGCAGGCCACCCTTGAGCACGGCCACTACACCGGTCTTGCCTACTTGGGTGCGCACCTGCAAGCCCAGGCTTTTGAGTTGCTCGGCGACCAGGGCGGCGGTCTTGAATTCCTGATTGCCCATCTCCGGGTTCTGGTGGAGGGTGTGGCGCAGGGAGATTACCTGCTCATTGACCGTCGCGACGGCGGGGTCGACCCAGCTCAGGTCAGCCGCATGGCCGGTGCTGGTCAGCGTGCTCAACAGTGCGAGGTACAAAGGGGCATGGCGAAGGCGGGGCAGCATTGAAGGTCTCTTGTTTGTTGTTTTTAGGGCGTTCAGGGTAAGCCAGTTTTTCGCACAGGCGGCGCAACCGCCGGGCTAAAAGCGTTCGATTACCGCCCATTAGCCGAGTGTCCAATTGCCCTGCCATTGCCGTCGTGCTTACTCTGGCGCAGACAACACCCATAATAATGACAACACCGAGTACCTTGCCGATGGATAGCCGCCTGCTGAGTGAACGCAGTAGCGTGTTCCGACACGCCGACCCACATGCCGTGTCCGACTATGTAAACCAGCATGTTGGCCAGCACTGCATCGGCCTTTCCAGAACCACCCGGCCGCTGGCCAGCCTCAATCACCGTAAATTCGCCGAGCTTGATCTGTGCCGGATCAGTTATGGCGGCAGTGTGCGCGTGACCTCGCCCGCACTGGAAACCATCTTTCACTTGCAGGTGCTGCTCAGCGGCAATTGCCTGTGGCGCGGCCCGAACCGCGAGCAGCACCTGGTGCCGGGGGAGTTGCTGGTGATCAATCCGGATGATCCGGTCGATTTGACTTATTCTCAGGATTGCGAAAAGTTCATCCTCAAAATACCGGCCAAATTGCTCGAATCGGTGTGCGACGATCAGCGTTGGCGGCGGCCGTCAGGCGGTGTGCGCTTTATGCGCAATCACTACCGGCTCGATGAGCTGGAGGGCTTTATCGGTTTGCTGGGCATGGTGTGCCAGGAGTCCGAGGCCAGCGATCCGCTGCTGCGGGTGCAGGAGCACTACACGCAGATTGTCGGCAGCAAGCTGTTGACCCTGATGCAGACCAATATCAGCCGTGAAAACCTGGCATCAGCCAGTGCCGGTCTTGAGCGCATACTCGATTACATCGAGCGCAATCTCAAACAGGAACTCAACGGTGAAGACCTGGCAGCACAGGCCTGTATCAGCCAGCGCTCGTTGTACAGCCTGTTTGAGCGCCAGTTGGGCGTGACGCCCTTGCAGTACATTCGCCAGCGCAAACTTGCGCGGATTCATGCCTGCCTGAACGACCCGAGCTGCACGGTACGCAGCCTCACAGAGCTGGCGCTCGATTACGGTTTTATGCACTTGGGCCGTTTTTCCGAAAGCTACCGTTTGCAGTACGGCGAGCTGCCTTCAAGCACCTTCAAGCGCCGGCACTGAGCAACGGCTTTTGTGGGAGCGGGCTTGCTCGCGATGGGATCGCTGCGGTGTCAGCGGAACACCGCGCTGCCTGGATCGCGAGCAAGCCCGCTCCCACTGAAATACCCGTCTTGCCTGCACTAACCGGATAACGATCCGCAGTAAACGGATAGTGCCCCGGACATCGACTCCCTAACCTGACCCGGCCTGGATAATAACAACGGAGGCCCTGGCCATGTCCCTGGGTATCGATTACTTGAATGCCATGCTGGAAGACGACAAAGACAAGGGTATCTACCGCTGCAAGCGTGAGATGTTCACCGACCCCGACCTCTTTGAACTCGAAATGACCCATATCTTCGAGGGCAACTGGATCTACCTCGCCCACGAGAGCCAGATCCCCAACGTCAACGACTTCCTGACCACCACCATGGGCCGCCAGCCGATTTTTATCGCGCGTAACAAGGCCGGTGAACTCAACGCCTTTCTCAACGCCTGCAGCCATCGCGGCGCCATGCTGTGCCGGCACAAAACCGGCAACCGCGCCAGCTATACCTGTCCGTTTCACGGCTGGACCTTCAACAACAGCGGCAAGCTGCTCAAGGTCAAGGATCCGGGTGCCGCCGGTTACCCCGAAGGCTTCAACTGCGAAGGCTCCCATGATTTGACCAAAGTGGCCCGCTTCGAGTCCTATCGCGGCTTTCTGTTTGGCAGCCTCAACCCCGATGTGAAATCCCTGGCCGAGCATCTGGGTGAATCCGCCAAGATCATCGACATGATCGTCGACCAGTCCGCCGATGGCCTGGAGGTGCTGCGCGGTGCCAGTTCCTATATCTACGAAGGCAACTGGAAACTGACCGCCGAAAACGGCGCCGATGGCTATCACGTCAGCTCCGTGCACTGGAACTACGCGGCCACGCAAAACCAGCGCACCCTGCGTGAAGCGGGTGAAGAGATCAAAACCATGAGCGCCGGCAGCTGGGCCAAGGGCGGCGGCGGTTTCTACTCCTTCGACCATGGCCATCTGCTGCTGTGGACCCGCTGGGCCAACCCCGAAGATCGTCCGGCCTACGAGCGCCGCGACGAACTGGCCCGGGATTTCGGCCAGGCCCGTGCCGACTGGATGATCGAGAACTCGCGTAACCTGTGCCTGTACCCCAATGTCTACCTGATGGACCAGTTCAGCTCGCAAATCCGCATTGCCCGGCCCATCTCCGTGAATCAGACCGAGATCACCATCTACTGCATCGCGCCCAAAGGCGAAAGCAGTGAGGCGCGCACCAAGCGCATCCGTCAGTACGAAGATTTCTTCAACGTCAGCGGCATGGCCACTCCGGACGATCTGGAAGAGTTCCGCTCCTGCCAGACCGGTTACGGTGCAGGTCGCGGCTGGAATGACATGTCCCGCGGGGCCGAACACTGGGTCGAAGGCGCCGATGCCGCCGCCGCAGAAATCGACCTCAAGCCGCTGTTGTCCGGGGTGCGTACCGAAGACGAAGGCCTGTTTGTGCTGCAACATAAATACTGGCAGCAAACCATGCTCAAGGCGGCTGGCGGCGAGCCCGCGCTGATCCCCGTGGAGGCTGTGCAATGAACAGCCTTTACCCCATTGTGCGGGATTTTCTGTACCGCGAAGCGCGTTACCTGGACGACGGCCAGTGGGATCAGTGGCTTGAGCTGTACGCCGCCGATGCCAGTTTCTGGATGCCGTGCTGGGATGACAACGACCGCCTTACCGAAGACCCGCAAAGCGAAATCTCGCTGATCTGGTACGGCAGCCGCGGTGGCCTGGAAGATCGCGTGTTCCGCATCAAGACCGAGCGCTCCAGCGCGACCGTGCCCGACACCCGCACTTCGCACAACCTGAGCAATATCGAGATCGTCGACCAGGCCGACGGCCTGTGCCAAGTGCGTTTTAACTGGCACACCCTCAGCTTTCGCTACAAGACCACCGACAGCTACTTCGGCACCAGCTTTTACACCCTCGACATGCGCGGCCCACAGCCGCTGATCAAGGCCAAGAAAGTCGTGCTCAAGAATGACTACGTGCGTCAGGTCATCGACATCTACCACATCTGATCAAGGCTGTGATGCGTGCCTGAGAGTGCCTGTGGGTGCCCGGGCCGGGCATTGCCTGCGAGGTACATTATGAGTTTTCAAATTGCCCTCAACTTCGAAGACGGAGTTACCCGTTTTATCGAGACCAATGGCCAGGAAACCGTCGCTGACGCCGCTTACCGCCAGGGCATCAATATCCCGCTGGACTGCCGCGACGGTGCCTGCGGTACCTGCAAGTGCTTTGCCGAAGCTGGCCGCTACGAGCTGGGCGAGGACTATATCGAAGACGCCCTCAGCGCAGAGGAGGCCGGGCAGGGCTATGTGCTGACCTGCCAGATGCGCGCCGCCAGCGACTGCGTATTGCGGGTGCCTGCTTCTTCGACCTTGTGCAAGACCCAACAGGCCAGTTTTGATGCCGTTATCAGCAATGTGCAGCAGTTGTCCGAGAGCACCATCGCTCTGTCGATAAAGGGCGAGTCCCTGGGCAGCCTGGCGTTTTTGCCGGGCCAGTATGTCAACCTGCAGGTACCCGGCAGCGGGCAGAGCCGGGCCTATTCCTTCAGCACCCTGCAAAAGGATGGCGAGGTCAGCTTCCTGATCCGCAATGTCCCGGGCGGGCTGATGAGCAGCTTTTTGACAGGCATCGCCAAGGCTGGCGACAGCATGACCCTGGCGGGCCCTTTGGGCAGCTTTTACCTGCGTCAGATCCAGCGGCCCTTGTTGTTGCTGGCAGGTGGTACCGGGCTGGCGCCGTTCACCGCGATGCTGGAAAAAATCGCCGAGCAGGGCAGTGCCTACCCGGTTCATCTGATCTACGGCGTGAGCAACGACTTCGATCTGGTGGAGCTGGATCGCCTGCATGCCCTGAGTGAGCGCATCGCCAATTTCAGCTTCAGCGCCTGCGTGGCCAACCCGCAGAGCCAGCACCCGCTCAAGGGCTATGTGACCCAGCATATCGAGCCGGGCCACCTCAACCAGGGCGACGTCGATGTGTACCTGTGCGGCCCGCCGCCGATGGTGGAAGCGGTCAACCTGTATATCCGCGAGCAGGGCATTACCCCGGCCAATTTCTACTACGAGAAGTTTGCCGCTGCGGCCTGACACTTTGATTGGAGCTAGCCATGAACAACCGATTCCACAACAAGGTCGCGCTGGTTACCGGCGCCGCCCAGGGCATTGGCCGTCGCGTGTGCGAGCGTCTGCTGGGCGAGGGCGCGCAAGTGATTGCGGTGGACCGTTCCGAGCTGGTCTTTGAGCTGCAGGGCGAAGGCGTGCTGGCCCTGAGTGCCGATCTGGAGCAATACACCGATTGTGTGCGGGTGATGGCTGCAGCGGTGAATACCTTTGGCCGCCTCGATGTGCTGGTCAACAACGTGGGCGGCACCATCTGGGCCAAACCGTTCGAGCATTACCGGGCCGAGGAAATCGAGGCCGAAGTTCGTCGCTCGCTGTTCCCCACTCTGTGGTGCTGCCATGCGGCGCTGCCCTACATGCTCGAACAGGGCAGCGGGGCGATTGTGAATGTTTCTTCAATCGCCACCCGCAGCGTCAACCGCGTTCCTTACGGCGCGGCCAAGGGCGGCGTGAATGCATTGACTGCCTGCCTGGCGTTCGAGAATGCCCAGCGCGGGATTCGCGTCAACGCCACTGCCCCCGGGGGCACTGAGGCACCACCGCGGCGGATTGCGCGCAATGAGAACGAGCAAAGCCCCGAGGAGCAAGTCTGGTACCGGCAAATCGTTGACCAGACCCTCGACAGCAGCCTGATGAAACGTTACGCCAGCCTCGATGAGCAGGTCGGCGCGATCCTGTTTCTGGCCAGCGACGAAGCCTCCTATATCACCGGCGTAACCCTGCCGGTGGGTGGCGGCGACCTCGGCTGACTTCTCTGATAAAAAAGGACAACTGCCATGAGCCAAATTCTGATTGAAAGCCTGACGACCCTGATCGTCGACCTGCCCACCATCCGCCCGCATACGCTGGCCATGCACACCATGCGCAAACAGACCCTGGTGATTGTGCGCCTGCGTTGCAGCGACGGTATCGAAGGTGTCGGTGAAGCCACCACCATCGGCGGCCTGGCCTACGGTTACGAAAGCCCGGAAAGCATCAAGGCCAATATCGATGCGCATCTGGCACCGATGCTGGTGGGCAAGCCCGCGGCCAATATCAACGCCGCCATGCACAGCCTGGACAAGATTGCCAAGGGTAATACCTTTGCCAAATCGGGTATCGAAAGCGCGTTGCTCGACGCCCAGGGCAAGCGCCTGGGGCTGGCGGTCAGCGAGTTGCTGGGCGGGCGCGTGCGCGACAGTCTGGAAGTGGCCTGGACCCTGGCCAGCGGTGACACTGCCCGTGACATTGCCGAAGCCGAGCAGATGCTCGACCTGCGACGCCACCGCATCTTCAAATTGAAGATCGGTGCCAACCCGCTGGAGCAGGACCTCAAACATGTGCTGGCGATCAAAAAGGCCCTGGGTGAGCGCGCCAGTGTGCGGGTTGACGTCAACCAGTATTGGGACGAGTCCCAGGCCATTCGTGGTTGCCAGGTGCTGGGTGACCACGGTATCGACCTGATCGAACAGCCGATTTCCCGGGCTAATCGTTCAGGGCAGGTGCGTCTGAATCTGCGCAGCCCGGCGCCGATCATGGCCGACGAATCCATCGAAAGTGTCGAGGACGCCTTCAGTCTGGCGGCGGACGGTGCGGCCAGTGTCTTTGCCCTCAAGATCGCGAAAAACGGCGGGCCCCGTGCAGTGCTGCGCACTGCTCATATCGCCGAGGCCGCCGGTATCGCCCTGTATGGCGGCACCATGCTTGAAGGCTCGGTGGGTACCCTGGCCTCGGCCCATGCCTTCCTCACCCTCAAGCAACTGACCTGGGGCACCGAGCTGTTCGGGCCACTGCTGCTGACCGAAGACATCGTCACCGAGGCGCCGCAGTACCGTGATTTTGAGCTGCATATCCCGCGCACTCCAGGCCTGGGCCTGACGCTGGACGAAGAGCGCCTGGCCCGTTTTAGCCGCTGACAGTCTGAAATCCCCTGTGGCAGCGGGCTTGCTCGCGATGCAGACGACTCGGTGCATCCGCGCTGATGCTATCGCGAGCAAGCCCGCTCCCACAGCCACTTCCCCTATTTCTTCAAGGAGAGCCCCATGCTTTTCCACGTAAAAATGACCGTAAATCTGCCCCTGGACATGGACCCGACCAAAGCCGCAAAACTCAAAGCCGACGAAAAGCAACTGGCTCAACGGCTGCAGCAGGAAGGCACCTGGCGCCACCTGTGGCGCATCGCCGGGCACTACGCCAACTACAGCGTGTTCGACGTGGCCAGTGTCGAGGCCTTGCACGACACCCTGCTGCAATTACCGCTCTTTCCCTACATGGATATCGAGATTGAAGGGCTGTGCCGCCACCCGTCCTCGATCCACAGCGACGACCGCTAACGCTTTCTATCCCTTGCACAAGAACAAGATGAGGTGAGCCCCATGACCGTGAAAATTTCCCACACCGAAGTCATCCAGCGCTTCTTCAAGGAAGCCGCAGGTTTTTCCAGCGATAACGGCAACCCGCGCCTGAAAAGCATCATCCTGCGCATCTTGCAGGACAGCGCCAGAATCATCGAAGACCTGGACATCACTGAAGATGAATTCTGGAAGTCCGTGGACTATCTCAACCGCCTGGGCGGCCGCTCGGAAACCGGGCTGCTGGTGGCCGGGCTGGGCATCGAGCATTTTATCGACCTGTTGCAGGACGCCAAGGACGAGCAGGCCGGTCAGACTGGCGGCACCCCGCGTACCATCGAAGGCCCGCTGTATGTGGCCGGTGCCCCGGTGTACGAAGGGTTGGCACGGATGGACGACGGCAGCGAGGAGGGTGTTGCCACCGTGATGTTCCTCGAAGGGCAGGTGTTCGATCTTTCGGGCCAACCGCTGGCCGGTGCCACGGTTGATCTATGGCACGCCAACACCAAGGGTACCTACTCGTTCTTTGACCAGAGCCAGTCCGAGTACAATCTGCGCCGACGTATCATCACCGATGCCCAGGGCCGCTACCGTGCCCGCAGCATCGTGCCCTCGGGCTATGGCTGCGACCCGCAGGGGCCGACCCAGGAATGCCTTGACCAACTGGGCCGTCACGGCCAGCGTCCGGCCCATGTGCACTTCTTTATCTCGGCTCCCGGTCACCGTCACCTGACCACCCAGATCAACCTGTCCGGGGACAAGTACCTGTGGGACGACTTTGCCTATGCCACCCGCGACGGCCTGGTGGGTGAAGTGCAGTTTCGCGACGACGGTGCTCGTGGTGTTGCCGGGCGTTATGCCGAGTTGAGGTTCGACTTCCAGTTGCAACAGGCCGTTGCGCCTGCTGCCGAACAGCGCAGCCATCGCCCGCGGGCCTTGCAGCAGGTTTGACAGCAGGCTGCAGCGAGGCCTGAGAACCCGTGCCGGTCTGCAAGTGTTTGCCCGGCAACAGTGGTCCGACAGACTGTTGGCAAACAGGCAGCTCTGGGAACCGTGCCACAGCGCTGCCCGCCGGCGCCACTGGCTCAAAGGGCTGCGGCATGGTCTGTGCAAAGCTCCTGGAAATACCCTTCAGGAACACTGTCATGCCTGCAGCCACCTCGCGCAAACCGCACTTTTTCCCTACACGCTTCTGGCAGGCCATGGCGCTGGCGGTGGTCAGCGTCGGGCTGGGCACACTGGCCCATGCCGACGACAACGATGTGCCTTCCCTGGCCGGCAAACGCATTGCCATCAGCATGACCGGCACCAGTCACTACTTTGATGTCAAAGCCTTCGACGCCCAGGTTGCCGAAGTCAGGCGCCTGGGCGGCACACCGATCACCCTGGATGCCGGGCGCAACGATAAAAACCTGGTGACCCAACTGCAAACCGTGGTCACCCAGAAACCCGATGCGGTGATCCAGACCCTGGGCACCCTGAGCGTGATCGATCCCTGGCTCAAGCGTATCAGCAAGGCCGGCATTCCTCTGTTTACGATTGATGCGCCGTCGCAATACAGCCTCAATAACACCACATCGGACAACGTCGCCACCGGCAAGCATCTGGCCGACCAGTTGGTAGCCGACAGTGGCGCCAAGGGCAATATTCTGGTGTTCAACGGCTTTTACGGGGTGCCGGTGTGTGCGATCCGCTATGACCAGCTCAAACTGGCGCTCAAGGATCATCCCGAGCTGAAAATCATTGATCCCGAACTGCGTGATGTGATCCCCAATACCGTGCAGGACGCCTACAGTCAGGTCAGTGCACTGCTCAACAAATACCCCAAGGGCAGCGTAACCGCGATCTGGTCTGCCTGGGATATTCCGCAATTGGGCGCGAGCAAGGCGTTGGTGGATGCCGGGCGTACGGAGATCAAGACCTATGGCGTCGATGGCACGCCCGAAGTGCTGGAGTTGCTCAAACGCAGCGACTCGCCGGTCGGTGCGGTGATAGCCCAGCAACCGGCTTTGATCGGCAAAACCGCTGTGCAAAACGTGGCGCGCTATCTGGCCGGGCAACATGACCTGCCCAGGGAAACCCAGGTGCCGACCCTGCTGACCACTGCTGCGAACCTTGAGCAGGTGCAAAAGCTGCGAGGCGATCAGTGACGTCTCCCGCCCTGCATTTGCAGGGCATCACCAAGTCTTTTGGGGCCACCCGGGCGCTGGATGGCGTTGATCTGCGCGTCGAGCAAGGCTCCATTCACGGGTTGGTCGGTGAAAACGGCGCCGGTAAATCAACCCTGATCAAAGTGCTGGCAGGTATCCATCGGGCCGACAGCGGTACCCTGGCAGTGGACGGGCAGTCTTTTGCGGCGTTGAGCCCGCGGCAGATTGAGGCGCTGGGCGTGCATTTCATTCACCAGGAACGCTTGTTGCCCGCCAGTTTTACCGTAGGTGAAGCGCTGTTCTTCGGCCGCGAACTCCGGTGCGGGCCTTTTATCCGCCGGCGTGCCCAGGACCGCGAGGCCGCAAGGTTGTTGCGTGAGTATTTCGACCTGGAGTTCCCCGCCGGGGCGCTGGTCAGCGAGCTGGACAGCGCCCGGCGACAGATTCTGCAAATTACCCGGGCCTTGCTGGCCAAGCCGAAAGTCCTGGTGTTCGATGAGCCCAGCGTGTCACTGGTCAAGCGCGAGGTTGACCAGTTGCTGGCCATTATCCGCCGTCTGCGCGATCAGGGTCTGACGATTGTGTATATCTCCCATTATCTGCAAGAAATCCAAAGCCTGTGCGACCGGGTCACCGTGTTGCGCAATGGTCGTGCCGTGGCCGTGGTCGATCCACGCAGCACTTCAACCGCGCAGATTGCCCGGTTGATGGTCAATCGCGAGGTCGGCGAGATGTACCCCAAGGCCGTGGTAACGCCGGGTGAGGTGGTGCTCGAACTGAAGGGGCTCAGTGCTGGTCTGGCGTATCGCGATATCCACTTGAGCCTGCGCAAAGGTGAAGTGTTGGGGCTGACCGGGCTGGTGGGTTCTGGTGCCAAGGAACTGCTCAAGACTTTGTTTGGTCTGGTGCAGCCCGAGCAGGGCAGCGTGCATTTGCAGGGACGCCTTACGCGCCTCAAGTCGCCCCGCGATGCGGTGCGCAAAGGTATCGCGCTGGTGCCCGAAGAACGCCGCAGCCACGGGGTTGCACCACTGCTTTCGGTCATGGAAAACCTGACCCTGGCCGGGTTGTCGCGCTTTAGTCGCTGGGGGCTGTTGAGTTCTGCGGCACAGGTTCGGGAAAGCGATCGGCTGATTGCCGAACTGGGGATCAAGACCGCCGGACATGACGCCAGGGTCTCGCAGTTGAGTGGCGGCAATCAGCAAAAAGTCGCGCTGGGTAAATGGCTAGGGAAGGGCTGTGCGGTGTATCTGCTCGACGAACCCAGTGTCGGCATCGATATCGGCGCCAAGGTCGAGATCTATCGCCTGATCGGCCGCTTGGCCAAGCAAGGTGCGGCGGTGCTGGTGCTGTCTTCTGATTTACCGGAGCTGATTGGCATTAGTGACCGGATTCTGGTGATGCACCGTGGTGCGCTGGCCGGTGAATTCGATGCCCGTGAGGTCGACAGCGATCGTTTGCTGGCCTGTGCCACGGGGGCGCGGGAATTAGCCACTGTGGCCCTTGAATGCGAGCGGGAGCCTGCACATGCCTTCGTCTGAAATCCTCGTCCAACCGCTGGCCCGACGGCTTGGCTTGCTGCTTCTGAGGCGCGGCTCACTGCTGGCGCTTTTGCTGATTCTGGCGGTGTTCGCCGTGAGTGCGCCAAACTTCCTCAGCCCGGGCAATATCGCCAACGTGTTTGCCCAGTCGGCGATCCTCGGCATTCTCGCCTTCGGCCTTACCTGTGTGGTGATTGGTGGTGGTTCCAATGTGGTTTCGGGTGGCCTTGACCTGTCGCTGGCGGCCAATCTGGGCCTCTGTGCAGCGGTCTACAGCAGCCTGAACAATGCGGGGCTGAACGCCGCGCAAGCAATTGGCCTGACCTTGCTCTGCGGGCTGGCGGTGGGTGCCCTGAACGGTTTTACCGTAGTGGTGCTGCGTCTGCCGCCGCTGCTCGCCACCCTGGCGAGCATGAACCTGATTACCGGGCTGGAGCTGGTGCTGACCCAAAACAGCGTGCTGCCCACCGACTCGGCCTTGCTCGACATCCTGGCCACTGATGAATGGCTGCGGGTACCCGTACTGGCCTGGGTGTTGCTGGGGGTTGCCTTGCTGCTGGGCTTGTTGATTCAGCACAGCCCTTATGGCTTGCGCCTGTATGCGGTGGGCGAATACCCCCAGGCGGCGCGGGCGGCCGGGCTGGGCGTAGGCCGCTATGTGTTTTCCAGCTACCTGATTGCCGGGCTGTGTGCAGCGGTTGCAGCATTTTGTTCGGCGGCATTTTTCAGCGGCAGCACCACCGGTTCCGGGGACATGCTGCTGTCGGTAGTGGCCATTGCTTTTCTCGGTGTGGTGTTCTCCCGGCGGCTGGTGGCGAATATCCCCGGCACCTTGTTGGCAACGTTGCTGCTGGGTTTCTTGATTAACGGTTTCCAACTGCTGAACATCGCCAGCTTCTGGGTCAACGGTGTGCAGGGGGTGCTGATTCTATTGGTGGTGGCCATGTCCAGTGCCTTGCGCAAAGAGGAGGGTGGACAATGACTACGCTCGCTGCAACGCCGGTATCCGCGGTGCTTATATCCCGCCTGCTGCGCGGTATTCTGCCGCTCTTGATCGTTGTGATCGTGGTGTTTTTCGCTGTGGCTGCGCCGGGATTTTTGACCCTGGGCAATTTGAGCAGCCTGCTGCTGAACAACTTCGTGCTGTTGGCGATTGTCGCCATTGGCATGACCTGGGCTGTGGCGGCAGGGGGGATCGACCTGTCGGTGGGCACCGCGGTGGATTTCGCCAGCCTGGCCTTTGTCGTGCTGTTAAATGGCGGTCATGGCCTGCCCGTTGCCATCCCCGGCGCCCTGCTGGCCGGGGCGCTGGTGGGTGGTTTTAATGCGGGGCTGATCGCGGGTCTTGGCATCACGCCATTTCTGGCGACACTGGGCACCTTGTTTATCGGCACCAGTATTCAGCAGTTGCTGTCCGAGGGTGGGCAGCCGATCTATATCGCGCAGAACCTGTTGCCGGGGCTTAGCGCGATGTCATGGTTGGGTGTGCCCTTGCCTTTGTGGCTGGTGCTGGGTGTGGCGACGGTATACGGGGTGATTCTGGCCCGAGGGCGGTTGGGGCGAGAAATTCTCGCGGTTGGCACTCAGGTGCAACTGGCGCGATATTCGGGCCTGTCGATCCGCCAGATCAGCCTCAAGGTGTTTATTGCCAGCGCGCTGGCCTGTGCCGTGGCCGGGATTGTGCTCAGTTCCACGGTCAATGCTTATGTACCGATGTCGGGCAATGCGTTTTTGATCAATGCCATCGGTGCAGTGTTTATGGGCACTACCTTGAGTCGCAACGGACGCGCCAACATCCCCGGCACGTTGCTGGGGGTGTTGTTTATCAATGTGATTGCCAATGGGTTGCTGTTGATCGGCTGGAATTTCTATTGGCAGCAGGTGGCGACCGGGGCGCTGATTTTGCTGGTGCTGGCGTTCAGTTTTGGCAGTCGGCGATTGCAGGCGCAGCAGTAAGCCTGAAGGGGCTGGTTTGCCTGCGGTGGCAGCACTGTGCTGGTGCGAATGCCCCGCGCTGTCTGCATCGCGAGGCCCGCGGCCACACCGCTGTCTAGCCTGCTTTGAGGCTATTGCCGATCTGCCAAACATACAGCGGCGCAGTACCGTTAACCGCCCAGTCCCCGACAATCCGCGCCTTGTAGATCCACGGGTTGTGGGAGGCCGCAGTGCGAGCATTGCGCCAATGGCGATCCAGCGCCTTGCTGACGCTGACCCCGGAGGCTCCCAGCGCATTGAACAGATCGCTGGTGGCCCGCAGAATCAATTCCGACACCACTACCTGGGCTTTGGAAGTCTCGATTTCGGCGTCGATATTGGCCAGGCGCTCGGCCTCAATGTCCTCGGCCAGGCGTGCGACATAGGCCCTCTGCAGCGGTTCGGCCGAGCGTAGGGTCAGCGCCTCGGCTGCGTAGACCTGAGCCGATATCTGCCCGACCACTTGCAGGATTTGCGCATCGCCACTGGCGGTCTCGGCATTGCCGTGGCTGAACACCCGCTTGCGTTCACGCACTTCTTGCGCAATATCGCGCTCCACCGCACGACCAATACCCGCGAGTACGGCCAGCAGCACCAGTTGGTAAAAAGCGGTCTGGTATTTGAAACGTGTTTCGAAGGGGATTACGTGTTCGGCGCTCAGCGGCACGTCGACATACACCGAGGTGCCGCTGCCCGTGGTGCGCTGGCCAAAGCCGTCCCAGTCATCGCTCTGGGTGACGCCGGGGTGATGGGCATGCACCAGGGCAATCACATCGGCGCCGTTGTCCGAACGTTGGGCATAGACATCTATCCAGTCGGCAAAGAGGCTGCCGGTACTGTAGTACTTGGCGCCGTTGAGGAGGTACTTGTCGCCGTGGGGGGTGATCCTGGTGAGGATTTCCCCCAGTTTTACCGCGCCCACTTCAGTCCAGCCATTGCCCACCAGCTCGCCCGCCACAAAACGTGCGAACCATGCCCCGCGTTCCGGGCTTGGCGAAGCGTTGAGACGGTCTTCGACAAAGGCAAAATGGCCGCGCAGGGCTTGCGGGATATTGGAGTCGGCCTCGGCCAGCTCGATCAGTAACTGGAACAATTGGCCGATGGACGCTCCGGAGCCGCCGTATTCAATCGGCACCCGCACTGCGCCAAAACCTGCCTGCTTGAGCCAGCGGATAGGTTCATGGGGCAACTCGCGGGCCTGTTCGCGTTCAAGCGTGCCGGCGGCGATTTTGCGAAACAGCGGGCGAAAACGATTGGCCAGGGTCTCGTAGTCGGTGCCCACGGACAGAGGTGATGCGGTCATGGCAGTTCTCCTGAAATGGAAGGTTCCTGTCGTGGGGGGTTGCAGGGTTTGTGCCGCAGGCGACGAGCCCGCAAAACCGGGAGTCAGGCCTTGGCAACTGACTGCTGAGCAACAGTTAACAATCAGGTTGTACGCAAATCGCACAGCAATGAGCACCAAGAATCCTTGCGCGGGCAAGCAGGCTCGTACTCGCAAGGCAGGGGCATGTCCGGCACGGCCTGTGCAATAGCGCTTTCAAAAGCCTTGCCGTGGAGTAATTGGATGTCCCGTGAAATCCGTCTCAATGCCTTCGATATGAACTGTGTCGGTCATCAATCCCCGGGCTTGTGGGCCCACCCCCGTGATCGCTCGTGGCAGTACAAGGACCTTGAATACTGGACAGACCTGGCCAGGATCCTTGAGCGTGGCAAGTTCGACGGACTGTTTATCGCCGATGTGCTGGGAATCTATGACGTGTATCGCGGCAATGGCGATGCGGCGATCCGCCAGGGCGTGCAGGTGCCGGTCAATGACCCGCTGCAACTGATCCCGCCGATGGCGCTGGTGACCGAGCACCTGGGGTTTGGCCTGACCGCCTCATTGTCGTTTGAGCATCCGTATCCGTTCGCTCGTCGGCTGTCGACCCTTGACCATCTGACCAAAGGCCGTGCAGGGTGGAATATTGTCACTTCGTATCTGGAAAGCGGCGCCAGGAACATCGGGCAGCAAGCGCTGACCGAGCACGATGCGCGCTATGACTATGCCCAGGAATATCTGGAAGTTTGCTACAAGCTCTGGGAAGGCAGCTGGGAAGAGGGCGCCATCCTGCGCGACCGCGAGCGACGGGTGTTCAGCGACCCGGGCAAAATTCATGAAATCCACCACTACGGCAAACATTTCCAGGTGCCGGGCATTCACCTCTGTGAACCCTCGCCGCAGCGCACTCCGGTGCTCTATCAGGCAGGGGCGTCCGGCCGGGGCAAGCAGTTTGCCGCCGAGCAGGCCGAGTGCGTATTTGTCGCGGCGCCGTCCAAGGTGCTGTTGAAAAAAACCGTCGCCGATATCCGCCGCCGTGCGGCCGAAGCCGGGCGAGACCCTGCCAAAATCCTGATTTTCAATCTGCAGACAGTGATCCTCGGCGAGACCGATGCCCTGGCCAAGGCCAAGTTCGAAGAATACAAAAGCTACGTCAGCTACGAAGGCGCAATGGCCCTGATCAGCGGCTGGACCGGCATTGATTTCAGTCAGTTCAAGCCTGACGAGCCGCTCAAACATGTGCACACCAATGCCATTCAGTCGGCGGTCGAGACCTTTTCCACGGCGGACCCCAACACTGTCTGGACCCCCAATGCCCTGGCCGACTGGGTGGGCATCGGCGGCTTTGGCCCGCTGTTTGTCGGCAGCCCGGAAACCGTGGCTGACCTGCTCGAAGAATGGGTGGCCGAGACCGATGTGGACGGTTTCAACTTGGCTTACGCCATCACCCACGAGACCTTTATCGATGCCGTCGAGCTGTTGGTGCCGGAACTGCAAAAGCGCGGCGTGTACAAGAAGGACTACGCGCCGGGCACCCTGCGCGAGAAGCTGTTTGGCGAAGGTCCGCGTCTGGCACACGGGCATCCGGGGGCGGGCTACCGCAACCTGGGCGAACTCAACCGCAGCCGCGCAACAGAGCCTGCTTGAAACCAGGGGCTGGACACAGGCAGGGTCAGTGACTGACTCTGCGTTCAGCGCTCAATAAATCCAGGAACGAGTGAATGACCTCAAGTGATGTGCCAAGCGGACAGGCAACCCCTGCCATCCGCACGGCCGATATTCTGATTGTTGGCGGTGGCCTGAGCGGTACGTTGCTGGCCATGCAACTGCTGCGCTTGCCGGGTGCCCGGCATATCGTGGTGCTGGAACCCCGGGCCGAACTGGGCCGGGGCGAGGCCTACAGCGCCACCGAGCTGGGCCATACCCTTAACGGCAATGCCGCGCGCATGAGCGTCGAACCGGATGATGCCGACGACCTGACCCGCTGGCTGCAGGCTCATATCGCCGGGGGTGGCTGGCCCGAGTCC